>NZ_JBDNJQ010000016.1:0-72561 GCF_051172895.1 Nostoc sp. CALU 1950
TCGCCGTCTCTACAATAATCGGTCTTTTGTAGAGACGGCGATTCATCGCGTCTTTGTGATCTAAAATTTTCATCAAAAAGCCTTAACCGAACCGTATTGCCATAGCACTAGATTTTCAACTTGTAGGTACTTCGTTCTCAAGCGAAGCTTGGGAATGCATTCATTGAGCCTCTGACTCAATCTTTAGCCTCTAGTAAGCCATTCCTATGCAGAGCCTGACTTTTCACGGCATCTGGAAAACCTCTCTCTAAATCTCTCTTCTAAAAGGAGAGAGACTTTGAATTTCCCCTTTCCCGCATCGGGAAGGGGGTTAGGTTTTTCGTGGATTTTTCCACATAACGTGAAAAGTCAGATGCAGAGCATGGGAACAAGAGAACAATGAAAAAATCGAGCTTTTTTCGACTTGTGTGTGTACCCTACGATTTAAGGTTGACATTATAAATGGCATCTAAATATTTTATGGTGTGATTGAGAGTTATTTTTGATCTCAATTTTAGAAACTAAAAACAGTAATAATTTAACAATTTTTTTCAATTAACTGTTGTTTAAAACTACCAAATAAAAAACTTGCATGACAAATTTTTTCAGCCATATTAACTATATGATAATAAGAGAAGTGCAATATTTTCTCCAGCATTGAATAACCATTAAAAATTACTCAGGAAGATGAATTATGCCAGTACTTAATATCCTTCATTTAGTTGGGTCTGCACACAACGATTTTTACTGTGATTTATCACGCCTTTATGCCCAAGACTGTTTAGCAGCAATAGCAGATAAATCACTTTATAACTTTCAAATTGCATACATCACACCTGATCGCCAGTGGCGATTTCCTGACTCCCTTAGTCGAGAAGATATTGCTCTCACTAAGCCGATTCCTCTGTTTGATGCTATACAGTTTCTAACAGTGCAAAACATTGACATTATGTTACCACAAATGTTTTGTATTCCTGGAATGACTCAGTATCGCGCCCTATTCGATCTGCTCAACATTCCTTACATAGGGAATACTCCAGATATCATGGCGATCGCAGCCCACAAAGCCAGAGCCAAAGCAATTGTCGAAGCCGCAGGGGTGAAAGTGCCTCGTGGAGAACTGCTCCGCCAAGGAGATATTACGACAATTACACCTCCAGTAGTCATTAAACCTGTAAGTTCGGACAACTCTTTAGGAGTGACTTTAGTCAAAGAGGTTACTGAATATGATGCTGCTCTGAAAAAAGCATTTGAATATGCTTCGGAGGTAATCGTAGAAGAGTTTATCGAACTTGGTCGAGAAGTCAGATGCGGTATTCTTGCCAAAGACGGGGAGCTAATCGGTTTACCCCTTGAAGAGTATCTGGTAGACCCTCACGATAAACCTATCCGCAACTATGTTGATAAACTGCAACAAACGGACGATGGCGATTTGCATTTTGCTGCTAAAGATAATATTAAGTCTTGGATTGTAGACTCTAGCGATCCAATTACCCAAAAGGTTCAAGAAGTGGCTAAGAAGTGTCATCAGGCTTTAGGTTGTCGCCACTACAGTTTATTTGATTTCCGCATCGACCCAAAGGGACAACCTTGGTTTTTAGAAGCCGGATTGTATTGTTCTTTTGCTCCCAAAAGTGTGATTTCTTCTATGGCGAAAGCAGCAGGAATCCCTCTAAATGATTTATTAATAACCGCTATCAATGAAACGTTGGGCAAGTAATACAACAGAGTTCAGAATTCATTGGTCAAAATGGGCTTGTTCGTAATAAGGACTTTAGTCCTGTCTTTGGGGACTGAAGTCCCCACTACAAACTGTTTATTATGGGTAATTTGGCGGACATCATAATTACGAATTACGAATTACGAATTACTTAGTCTCCGCCTAATTCCACGAGTTTACCGATATTGAAGTCAATTTTTACCCAGCCTTTGAGTTGTTGCAGGTTTTGTAGCAAAAGTAAAGTAATCTGCCAATGGTGCAAAGTTAAAAATGGTATTGGATCATTTATTTGATAAATAGCATCTGTACCTCGTACTAACCTCCCAAACCAAGTTTGCAATTGTTTTCCAGAGCGAATCCCAGTCAGTCGCCAGATTTCGTGATATATCCAATAAGTGGGCTTGCTATCAGCTAAAGGTTCTAGGGGTGTAGCTAGGGGAGTTTTCCCAAAATAGGCTTCTGCAACACCTGGGTGATTGTAAAACATTGTGATCGCCGAATGGGTGCGGGGATTACATTCAATGGCGTAGGCTGTACCATCTTCAGCTTGGATAAAGTCGAAAGAGACTTGTCCAGTCAATCCCAAACTTTTGACGAAATGTTGCACCCATTCCCGAATTTGGGGATTTTCGACATTTTCATAGTTAATCTGAAACGCAGAAGAATCTGAGCAGCAATGCAACCTTAATTCACCATCCCGAACTGTGCTATGGGTGCATAATTCTTTCCCAGGAATAAACTCTTGCATAATCCAAGGTTTTTCTGGGCTGATGGGTAAACTCTTGACAAAGGCTGCTGTCTCTTCTGGGGTATCACAAGGGAGTTTGGTTAAATTTAAGCGACGAACCGAGTCGTAAGAAATACTTTTAATAATATATTTGCGCGTTTCTTTACTAAAATCAAAGTTGATAACTTGTTCAGGATCGGTAATTTTAAAAGATTTGGGAACAGATAAACCAAGCGATCGCGCCTGATCGGTAAAGGCAAATTTATCATCCAGCATCTTGGTTATCTCAGCATCGAAGTGAAAAACCTCACAGTATGCTGACAGTGAAGGTTTTGCTAAAGAGTCGTAATAACTAGCCACAGGACTGCATACGGGCACATAAATGTCAACCTTTTCTTTTTTGACGATTTCCAATAGCGCCTGTATGTAGCCTTCTGGGTCATCTTGTGGTGCTGGAACTGTATAAAAATGACTCACAGCATTTGAGAATCTATGCCCAGATAACCAGTATTTGTGACCTTCAACCAGAATAACTCTGTGTCCGGCGGCATGGAATGAGCGAGCAAGTTGCAATGCTTTAGTCATTTTGCCGCCACTCACCAAGATAGTCTGAGGATGGGCTGCAACGGCAGGTTTTTTTGTAAATAGAATGCTCCACAGCAGAGATAGCAATACGATCAAAGCGTTGAGAGGTAAAGCTATCAGCAGTAATGTTAGAGTTCCCAGAGTCTTGAATAGAGCTACTATTTTTAGTCTTATACCCGTTGAGGGCGTTGTGGATTCAGGGAGTGATAAGGAGATTGATTGAGCCATAAGTCTTTCCTTTGCGTGGAATGCGGTCTTTTGTAGGGGCGCACAGATATGCACCCCTACCGGATATTGCATCCAAACAAGAACCGCTATAGAGTCGCCTTTTTGTGATGCTTTGAATTGATAGCGCCTGTTACACCAAGCGTCTAATCAGGGTTATACCATCTCGTATGGGTAACAGAACTTGCTCTACACGAGGATCTGCGGCAACAATGCGGTTGAATTTAGCGATCGCTTCACCATTAGCAGTACGCTGTTCGGATGGTAAGTAAACTTGTCCCTGTAACAACGTATTATCGACGCAGATTAAACCGTCGGGAGCCAGTAAATGGCTATCCAAGATAATTTGGAAGTATTCTACATACTCCTTTTTATCGGCATCAATGAAGATCAGATCAAATGATTCTTCTTTAGCCGCCAACTTGTGCAATGTCTCTAATGCAGGTGCTACTTCTACAACAATCTTGTCGCCGTGGGGAGACTCCTGAAAACAAGTTTGAGCAAATTCAGCCACATAAGAGTCTACCTCACAAGCAATGAGTCTCCCATCATCTGGTAACGCTTCTGCCATCGCCAAAGCCGAATATCCTGTAAACATTCCCACTTCCAGAATGCGTTTGGCTTTGGCAATATGCACAAACATCTTTAGTGTTTGTCCTTCAAGATGTCCTGAGAGCATTTCCTGCTCTAGTTGACGCACCGTTTCACCATCACTAAAGCGTTTACTCCAGTCTTCTTTGCTGGTCTTTTGCGCTAGTGCTGTCAATGCGGCCGATTCGGGAGTAGTGCAATCATCCAGATAGGGATCTAAACCTGCTGCTAATTGCAAACCTTGGCGCAGAGATGTCAATATCTCTAAAGGAATATTGCTCTCTTCTGCTATTCGGAGAGTTTTCTGTAGCTGTGCTACGAGGATGCTGTGTGGCGTAATTGGTCTAGCGGTATCTCGTCCTAAAATACTGGTCATGTTTTCACACTCCCAATAGTTTGGATTCTTCTTGAGTCTCGATGTAAGCGTCAATCCCATCTCCGCCACGAGGGTATGTAGCACACAGACGTTTGTGTTCAGCTAAGGCTGCATCTAGTTCTTCACGGGTGAAATCGTTAACAAAGAAGCATTCACCAATGGGTTTGGGCATAGCTGCGCGTTGTTTACCATCTCGCGTCAAGCTGATAGATTGGGTTGCATACCAGAGCAAATCGCTATCTAGTAAAGGATGATCGATTGATAAACCGATACGACTCATCAAGCTCAAAATGCGATCGCGTTCTCCAGTTGTAATGTAACCACGTCTTGCTGCAATGGTTGCAGATAAAGCCATGTCTATATTCACTGCATGACCGTGGAATAGCGGTACCATCGGGGCTAATTCTAGGGTAGGACTCCAAGTGTGACCGTAGGCGATGACGCGATCGAGGTCTAACTCATGCAAATTAGGAGTTTCCAACTCCAGCATAGTTTTAATTGCCTCGTAATTGAGTTTGTGTGCGATCGCTTTCAGTTCACTTGTGCCATTCACATGTCCAAAGTGAGTACGCAGCAACTCTTCGCCATATTCATCCAGCAATTCAAAGACTTCCGAGTTTGCAACAACAGCAATTTTGATTAATTCTGCCATGCCATTACGAACTTGAGCCGTTGGTAATGTTTGCAAAAAGGAGAAATCGAGGATCACTTTCAAAGGAGCATGATATGCACCCAAACGATTTTTTAACTTGCGATGGTTGACTGCAACCTTAATCGCCACACCAGCATCAATTAAACCAATCAGTGTGGTAGGAATACGAATGTAGTTGCTCTTGCGACGGTAAGAAGCACACGCAAAGCCAGCTACATCAGTGGTTAAACCACCACCCACTACTAACACCGGTTCCTTGCGGATTAAGCCAAAATCAGAAAAAGCATCAACAATTTTTTCAAAGGTTGCAAGGGTTTTAGTCGGCTCAGTAATGACAATGGGAACTACAGTCAGATCAATGTCATAGTGTCTAAAATATGACTTGATCTGCTTCCCATATAGTCTATTGACATTGGCATCAATCACTGTCAAACAGCGTCCTAATTTTGCATAGCTGTCTGCAATTTCTCTGTTATTGATATCAAATGCACCGTTCACATACACAAGACTAAACTCAATTTTTTCGTAACCTTCCACGCGAAATTCTGCTTCTGTTGCTTCAAACGATGCTTGAACATTACTCATTATTGTTGACCTTGATAGAAGTGAAAAATTTGTGATAATTAAGGCGATATTTGAGATTGACCCTGATGTATGGCAATAACAAATTGTGCTCATAAACGCCGAAAAATTTAGGCATTCTAAAGCAAGCTTTTACTAGAAAAGCTTATTATTATTAGCGAGCGATGCCACTAAATAACATCGTTATTTGTCTAAATTTTGTCAGCTATCCTCTGATTCGAGGTCGCCTCAAGACTAATCAACTAGTCCCCTTAAAAACTTATTGCCATAACGCTTAGGCTCTTTTGGGATTGTTGACCTGAATTGAGCAAGTTAACCCTAATTTAGATTAACTCCAGCATAGAATCGTAGAAAATTAACCTGAATGCAGATTAGCTTCACGATCAACTCTGCTATATCTACCTATAGATATAGAGGTTTTACAACTGTTTTAATTCGCAAAATTTCTAACAGAGAAAACTGGATAAACAGTTGATCTCCGGGCTTCCATTTAAGATTACAGCCCTGATTAACCTTCAGTTCGCTGTTTTTTAGCATTAGTCTCGAACCTTTTATCGCTAAACTTTCTACACTCTGTTTTACTCAGAGTGCCAGTGGACTTCTAGTTTGATTTAGTTAACTTTCTGTTCAGTATTGAATATACCAACGTCAGTAACTTTTTAAAACCAAGAATTTTAATTTATCAGAGTTACTAATCACACACATCAGTTTAACTCAATATATGAACATTTTTATCTTTACAAATCTTAAAAAAGAGTTAAATTGGCTTTTTCCTTTAAAATCATGGGATTTCAGCTTCAATTTAAGAGATAATTTTCTTGCACATAACATAAAATGTGATGTATGTATTCTGCCAAAAGTATATTGAGTGAATATTTTTTAATACAAGAACTTGTTTCTATCGATGTAGCGCGTACCTCGGTAATGATGGATGATTAATATGGAGAAGTGTGTCTATTTATTCCAATACCCATGCAACAGTTATTTCCCGGAGAGGTATTCGCCAACACTGCTGATTTTGACATTGGTATTCGCCAACTGTTACCCAGATATGATGAAATGTTGGAGGTAATTACCCGTTGTCTACCTTCCACAAGTCGGCGTATTTTAGAATTAGGCTGCGGTACTGGTGAACTTAGTCTCAAGATACTCAACCACTTTCCAGATGCCCAAGTAATTGCCTTAGATTATTCACCTCGAATGCTGCAATTTGCCCAAGAGAAAATCACAGCAGCTGGACATCAAAAACGTTGGACTGGTATACAAGCAGATTTTGGTGACTGGGCAAATAATCCAGAGAAATTAGATATTGGTAGTGAATTTGATGCCTGTGTCTCATCCTTGGCAATCCACCATCTCCAAGATGAGATGAAATTCAAGTTATTTGAGCGAATTGCTACTAGCCTGACTCAAGACGGCTATTTTTGGAATGCAGACCCCACTTTACCAGAATCACCAGCCTTAGTAGAAGCTTACAAGGCGGCACGAGAGGAATGGTCAGTTGAACAGGGAACTAGTTTAACAGAGATTCGCGCCAAGCTTGGCGCTAGCAGCACTCAAGGTTACTCCAGTCAAGATCAGCTAGCTACCCTGGATGCTCATGTACAAATGTTGAGCAAAGCTGGATTTAAGACAGTTGCAGTACCTTGGAAATATTATGGACTGGCAGTGTTTGGTGGCTGGCTGTGAAAAATTGAGGTTTTGGATGCTTTAATTTGGCTCCAAGTGGGTATTTATAGCATTAAGAGCTTGATAGTAACAAAACAGTAATAAATAACATGATCTTTCTTAAGAAGAACTAATATATAAACGCATTAGGTCTGTAAAGGAGGTTTTGCTAACTCACGCAAGGATTTGGGCTGAAATTTGCGGTATATAAGCTTGCCTTGTGTTTTTATGCAATATTTTCACATCAGAAGTACCCATGAGGGTACTATCAATCCTCCGCAGACCTATCTGAAAATACAGAGTAGAAAATTTTATTCAAAAAAAACCAGGGGCACAGGATTTGGATTCGTTTTTCTGCTCGTTTCAAAAGTGGAGTTAAATCCACTGTTTGCCATCACCTAGTTTCAAAAGGAGAATATCTTGGATGGCTCGAAATAAAAAGAAATCAGCCGGGTTTAACTATGAGCATCCACTTTACTCTAGATGCCCGATTTGTTGTATTATCCCGCCCCACATGTTGGAAAATGTCGTGGTAAATGGCAACCCCCAGCAACGGAGTTGGGCTTTTCATACATTAAATGCTTCAGCACAGTTTCGCGGACGGAGAGATGTCATAGGTACTGTATCATTTGCACCTTCTCCGGGTGAAAAGCGCCGCACCATCTACGATGCAAAAAATGGCCAGCAACTTCCTGGTACATTGGTACGAGGTGAAGGAGAACCACCAAGCAGCGACGTAGCAGTGAATGAAGCCTATGATGCTGCTGGTGCTACTTATGACTTGTTTTATGAGATATTCGATCGCAATTCCATTGACGACAAAGGACTACGTTTAGACTCCACCGTGCATTATGGCGTCAAGTATGACAACGCCTTTTGGAACGGCGACCAAATGGTTTATGGTGATGGCGACGGAGAAATGTTTCAGCGCTTCACAAAGTCGATTGATGTGATTGGACATGAGTTAGCTCATGGGATAACTCAGTATGAAGCAGGTTTACAGTATTATGGAGAACCAGGGGCACTGAATGAATCGTTTTCTGATGTATTTGGTTGTCTGGTGAAACAAAAGACTAAAAATCAGACTGCACAAGAGGCAGATTGGCTAATTGGCGAAGGTCTTTTAGTACCGACTGTCAAAGGTGTTGCCCTCCGTTCCATGAAAGCACCAGGAACAGCATACAATGACCCAGTACTGGGTAAAGATCCCCAACCAGGTCACATGAAAGATAAATATACTGGTGCTGAAGATAATGCTGGGGTGCATATCAACTCAGGAATCCCTAACCATGCCTTTTATCTAGCGGCTGTTGAGATTGGTGGCTATGCTTGGGAAAAAGCTGGTAAAATATGGTACATAGCTTTGCGCGATCGCTTACGTGCCAAAGCAGATTTTAAAAAAGCTGCCAACGTCACCATTCAAGTTGCTGGCGAACTCTACGGTAATGACAGTCATGAGCAAAAAGCTGTACAGAACGCTTGGCAAAAGGTAGGAGTTCTCTAGGGGTTAGGAGTGTTGAGTGAGGAGTTAGGAATAAATGGTCAATACCTTCCACTCCTTCACTCAACACTCACGACTGATAAATCTATTGTTTGTTGTTGCTAAAGTGGGAGGTGATAACTATCATCTCCCAGTATTTGTATTTATCCCAACTGAATAACACAACGGAGAGCAAAAAAATGCGAGTATCATTTGAACGCACAGGTGGCTTTGCCGGAATTAGCAAAAAGACAACTGTTGATACAGATACTCTCCCACCACATGAAGCAGCGACACTTCCCCGACTGGTGGAAGTTGCAGATTTATTTAGGCTACCTGAACTAATTACCTCGCCAAATCCCCAGAGCGATCGCTTTCAGTATAAGTTAACAGTGGAAGATAACGGTAAGCAGCATACGGTGACTGTCAGTGAGTCAGCATTACCAGGAACCTTAAGACCACTGATTGAATGGCTACAAACCATAGCACAAAAAAGGTAATTTGCTGAATTAACAAATAAAATTAAATGCCTAATGAGAAGCATATAAACCAATACAGTTCAGATAAGACCAAAACACTTGTAGAGACGGCGATTTATCGCATCTCGAAAACCCACAATTTTGTACAATTAGCCCTTAACCCAAGCGTATTGGCATATAAACAGGAGAATGTGAAGTCGTGAGCGAAGAGAATATAAATTTTAATTTTGCAGAAGAAAATCAAACTGATGATTTTTTGCATTTAGCATCTATAAAAGAGGATTGGGGTGGAGATGGAAGAGGGCGCATGAACCTATCAGGAAGGCGTACAGCCATCTCCAAAGAGTATGTACCTCGCCAGTACCAATTTTTTGATACAAATGCCGTAGCAGAAGAACACCGTTGGCGAGTTAGTGGAATGCCAGAGAATGTAGTAGCTGGAAGCCGTCGATTACTTACTTGGCATGACAGTGGTGCATCAACCTCAAGAGTTGTAATACCACGGCAGTTTGAAGCACCGTCTGGCTTCTTTACTTCTGATTTGGAGATTTTCGTGCTTAGGGGCGCAATCCAAGTGGGAGAGTGGCAGTTAACCAAGCATGGCTACTCCTTTATCCCCGCAGGAGTGAGAGTAGGCCCTTGGAAAGTGCTAGGTGATGAGGAAGCAGAAATCCTCTGGATGGAAAACGGTTCTCTCAAGTATAAATATACGCTAAACGATCATCCAGATGCTAGACTGCGTGACTTCATCCCAGCATTGGATAGCAAATTGCTACCGTGGGGCAATACAGAAACAGTTCAATTTGTACAAGCAAATAAGAAGTGGCTAAGGAAGGATAATAACGGGGGTGGAGTCTGGCTGCTTGCTATCTTGCCACATTATGATGGCAAGTCCCCAATGATTCAATGTTATAACGAGGAAGGGTATTGCCTAGCTGGATACTGTGATATTGGAGACCACCGATTTGTAAAAAATTATTTTGCTTATGGTCCTAGTTTTATGACCTCTCCTTGGCACAGAACAGATGATGGTTGCTTATTCCTTATCCGAGTTGATAGGGATTTATCACAAGTTTCAACAGTTTTGTCATATCCACACTAATAAACACATAGTTTGTAAACAGCAAGGTTTCTATATAGACATTCTAGAAGGTCTTTTTAAATAGCGCCCAATAGGTGAACCTAGAACTTTTCCATTGTTGTAAATCAAGTTTCCGCGCAGAAAAGTACTCTTCACCCTTCCACTTAATTCCACTCCTTCAAAAGGTGTATAACCTTGTTGTGACTCTGACTCAGCCGCACGTACCACAAAGCTTTCATTTGGGTCTACCAGTACCAAATCAGCATCATAACCAATGGAAATATCGCCTTTTTCTAACAAACCAAAGCGTCGGGATGGGTTCCAAGATAGCAATTTAGCCATCTGGTTGTAAGACATTCCCCACTTACTACCTTCACTAAAAACACCAGAAAGTAAATATTCTGTACCGCCAAAACCAGACTTTGCTAACCAAATATTATTCGGGTCTTTAGCACTTCTTTTTTGTTCAGCAGAACAGCAAGCATGGTCGCTAACTATCCAATCTACTTGATTGTTGAGTACTGCTTGCCATAAATATTCCACATCGGCACGGGGACGAATAGGAGGGTTGACTTTTGCCCAAATTGTATTAGGAGTATCGACATCTAATAACAAATGTCCAACAGTAACTTCTCGCCGAAAATTGATATGAGGAAAAGCAGTTTGCATAGTCAAAGCTGCTTCCATTGCTTTACGCGAACTTAGATGCAACAAATTGATATTTGCACAGTTAGTCTCGTTTGCTAAATAAGAAGCAATACAAATTGCTAAACCTTCAGAATGAGGTGGACGCGCTGCACTGTAAGCGTGTAATCCGCTCAGACTAGAGTCATTTTCAACTATTTTGGTATAAGCATTTAGAATTTCTGCAACTTCGCAGTGCAAACTCAAGCTGATAGTATCTCGCGCTTCTGGATGTTTTTCCATCAAGCGAGTTAGACCACGCATAATAAATTCAAAATGGGCGAAATCATACCGTTCCTCTTTATTAATCATCAAAAAGAGGTTTTGCTGGTCTGACAAACCATGCAAGCCATAACCGCCATAAAACATGAAGATTTTAAACGAAGATACACCGTGTTCTTCAAACAATAGAGGTATTTCGTCAATATGCTGGCTAGCTATAGGTGCGATGTGATAGCTGTAATCTACAAAAAAATTACCTGCGGATAAAGCCAACACCTCTGGAAAAAAATCGCGGTAGGAGCCGCCTTTGTTAAGGTAATACTGCCCTGTACGGATATAATTTAAGCTGGTAGTCACGCCTCCCATTGCGGCTGCTTTGGTTTCAGTTACAGCATCTTTGTCGAGAGATTGATAGATACCGATGTGCATGTGGGCATCTACGACCCCAGGAAAGCCCAGTAAATTTTTGCCATCAAATACCTCTTTGCCTGTGTCTGGGCTAATATTAGGGGCAATCTGAGCAAATTTTCCATCCTTAATTCCTAAATCAAGTAGTTCGATTGCATCCTGATGGGGACGAACTACCCGCACATTTTTGATAATTTGATCTAATACGGGAGTTTCAGACATAGTAGACCTCACACTAAAATGAGTTTAGTTAGGAATTCCAACATTGAATCGAGACGAAAACCAAATCCCATAATTATATAACGGTTTTTTATGAAATCACCTTCAGGAGAAAAGACAATGGAAAGTTTTAATGAGTATCATATAGACCCAAAAGAATTTACTTTTCTGAAAAGTTTTGAAGATAACTGGCAAGTTATTAGAGATGAGTTTACATCTTTTATTAAGGATGCATCTGATGACGAGTTAAAATTAGCTTATGATATTTTGGGGCCGAAAAGTCAAACGATTAGAACCAAAGGTGATGCAAAATATAGTGCTTTTGGTATTTTATTTCAAGGTATGTTTATTGAACAATATATTAAAGCATATCAAATACAATATCCTGATTATGGGTCAGATGATGCATCACAAAAAGCACTTATATTAAGAGAGAAATATTTTCCTAATTTAGCTAATGTCATAAAAAATGTGAACTTGATTGATGATGAGATCATCAGAAATGTGTATTTTGGTACATTCCGTCCAGGCTTGGATATCAAGCTGCATGTAAACTATAACCCTCACATGAATCGTGGCTATTTAGGATTAATTGTGCCAGAGGGAGATGTGGCTATGAAAATATGCCATGAGCAGCTTTATTGGCATGAAGGAAAATTCCTAGTTTTAGATCATAGCTATCCTCACTGCCCGCATAATTACACCAACTATGACAGAACTGTTTTGGTTGTAGACTTTTTTAAACCGGATAAATCTAGAGATGAAGTTATCCAATTTGAGAAAGAGCAAGTCACACAACGGATGCAAGATAATCCTTACAGTTTAGGCGTTTTTGGTAAAAGTGATAAAGCTAAAGTAGAAGATTTTATTAAGTATGGTTTAGCTCATCAGTTAGAGTGGGATAAAGCTTTATAAATTAGTGTAATGCACCATGCACCTTAGATAGTTGATAGTGCGTTAGCTGAAAGCATAACGCACCCTGCATTTGTATTTCTTAAATAAGATTGGTAAATGAATTCAAAAACTTACAGAAAGTTAAGAGCAAAGCAACTTAATCAAGATTTTAAATCTGCCGTTGAAATTGTCGAAGTTCCTATTTACCAACCCGCTGCTAGTGAACTTGTAATTCAAAACAAATTTGCTGGCGTTAACGGTGGCTTTGACACCTTACTTTGTCATGGTGATGTTCCCTATATTAACTTAATTCCTCCCTTTGATTTAGGTGTGGAAGCTGTAGGGACAGTTATCGCGATGGGTGAAAATGTCAAAGATTTCCAAATAGGTGATGCTGTAGTAACGACTTGGCGAGGTGGCGGCTATAGAGAATATCAGGTTATCGATGCAAACTTAGCGGTGAAGGTGCGGGAAGCAACGCCAGAATTGTTAACACTAATGCCTACAGGTGTATCAGCTTTGGTTGCACTGGAACAAGTAGGGGAAATGAAAAGTAATGAAGTGGTTTTAGTGACAGCAGCAGCAGGAGGAACTGGTCATATTGCGGTGCAATTGGCAAAGCTAGCTGGTAATCATGTCATTGGTACTTGTAGCTCTGAAGCAAAGGCAAAGTTACTAAGAGAATTAGGGTGCGATCGCATTATCAACTATCGCACAGAAAATCTCAATCAAGTTCTCAAGCAAGAATACCCCAATGGGATTAATTTAATTTTCGACTGTGTAGGCAAACAGGTTTTTGATACCTGTGTTGAAAACTTGGCGGTGCGGGGACGATTAGTAGTAGTTGGTTTCATCTCCGAATACGTAAATAGTGCTGAACAAATTACACAGCCACGCCTTTATCACCAGTTATTTTGGAAAGCAGCTTCTGTGAGAGGCTTTCTCATGTCACATTATAAAGAATATATGACAGAGGCACGCGATCGCCTTTTAAACCTGTTCTACACAGAAAAACTCACAGTTGCCGTTGACCCAACCCAGTTTCAAGGCATAGAATCAATACCCGACGCTGTACAATATCTCCTCAGTGGTCAGAATTGTGGCAAAGTTGTGGTGAAGTTTTAAGTAATACGGTATTAATTTATATCCAGTCAGGGGTGAGAATGACACAAGATTCAGAAAATACTTTAAAAGTTGCTCGACAGGCATTTGAGCATCTTACGCATGGTATGGCGACAGGAGAGTGGGAAGCATTATTAGATATGCTTACAGAAGATTTTACCCTTTGGTTTCCAATGGGAAAATTCCACGGTTCAAATGTGGGAAAAGAGCGAGCTAGAGAATTCTTCGAGTACGTTTTTGAATCCTTCAATCCTGGTTTGAACCTGACTGGTTTAGACCGTGTTACTAGTAATGAAACGACAGCTGTCTTTGAGTTTCGAGATGAGGGACTTTTGTTTGGACAGCTTTATAAAAATCGGGTAGCAGTTTCCTTTGATGTCCGTGGAGACAAGATTTGTGGCTATAGGGAATACTTTGGCAGCGATGGCAAATCCTATTAAATAATTCGTAATGACGCTCCTGCGTCGCTAACGCTGCGCTAACGTAATTCGTAATTCGTAATTACAAATTATTTAATTTACTTTTTTTAATTTCTTTCAGGGTTAAGTTCGTTGATTTCTTTGCACTTCGCCTCTGCGGCTTGATATGCTGCTAAATAGTCTTGACCACCCAGCATTATATCACCGTAATATTCATAAGGTGGATCACCATAGATTGGCAATGGTTCATCTTCTGGATAATCTTCTTTTGATTCTTCAATGATGGCTTTCAGTTTTTTAACGGTCAGCCTTTGTGCTGCAAAATACCAGAGTTCTTCGGGGTTTTTGTTCAGGTGCGGTAATGTCGGATCGATAATGCGGACATCGGAGGCGTCGCCTAGCTCAATCCAACTGTGTTCAATCGGTCTATATGGCTTCCCAGTAAAAGCCAAAAATCCCTGAATGTATCTTGCTCCCTCAGTGGATAATGCTGCTTTGTAAGCATTATCAAACGGAGTGCTAGCCTTGCTGTCTATCCGTTCAGCAATTTTGATTGACAGCGTTTCATCCAATAGTTTGTTCATCAATAGTAAGGATTAGAGCAGCCATAAAAACATATTACCACTGCTACTTACCATTTTGCTTGGGCATTGATTATTCACTTTGAACTAAAGACAAATAGCAAATGACAAATGACCAATGACAAACTCTACTTTGTGTTAATCACCATCTGTAAATTTATTAACAAGTCGCTTGAGGTGTAAGGCTTAGATAAAAGTGTTTTGACGCTATTACCGAGGATTTTAATCATTTCATGATTAGAGGCTAATCCACTAACACCAATAATTTTGATGTCGGGATTAATTTTTTTCAACACATTGATAGTTGTTGGCCCATCCATAGATGGCATCATCATATCAATTAACACTACACTAATTTCTTGTTGATGTTTTGTATAAAGTGCGATCGCATCAATACCATCACTAGCCACCAAAACTTTATAGGCATTTTTTTCTAACCAGGTTTGAGTAACCTCTCGAATTGAATCTTCATCATCAACAACGAGAATCAATTCTCCATGACCTGCGGGTAATTCCTGATCTCCAGCTAATTTGTTATCTGCATCAATTGTCTGCGTCACGGGTAAGCAAACTTGAAACTCTGTACCCTTGCCCACTTCAGTAACTACATTCACAAAACCATTGTGGCTTTTGATAATACCAAGCACTGTTGAAAGACCAAGCCCTGTGCCTTTACCCAGTTCCTTGGTTGTGAAAAATGGCTCAAAAATTCTATCTACTATTTCTCTGTTAATTCCTGTACCTGTATCACAGACGCTAATCATCACGTAAGAACCTACCTTAGCATCAATATTCATTCGGGCATAGTTGCTATCAACCCAGAAATTCTTTGCAGAAATCTCTAGAATTCCGCCATAGGGCATAGCATCACGAGCATTAATACAGAGGTTCATCAGCATTTGGTGTAACTGAGTAGCATCGCCAAAGATATTCCATAAGTTTTGCCCAGGTACATCAATGCGTATTTCAATAGCTCTAGAAAATGTTTGCTTAACAATATTTTCAATTTCTGAAATTAAATACCGCACATGTAAGGTTTTAAAGTTACCTACAGAGCCGCGTGAAAACCATAGCACTTGTTTAACTAAATCTGCCGCACGTTTAACGTTTGTTTCCATAATTGTCAGCCATTGCTGACTTTTTTCATCAGGAAGTTTTGCTTCTAAAAGTTGTACTGTCATCATCATTGGTGTCAGCGCATTATTAAGATCGTGGGCGATACCACTTGCCAGAGTGCCAAGACTTTCCATTCGCTGGGCCCGGAGAAACTGTGCTTCGAGTTGCTTTTTTTCTGTAATATCGGAGTTGACAATCAGTATAGATTTGGCTTGTCCCTCATCATTATTTACTAGTGTCCAGCGGCTAGCAACGATAATTTCTTTGCCTTCTTTTGTGACTTGATGTAATTCACCTTGCCATGAACCACTCTCAGCTAAGGTTTCCTGGATGTTTTTCAGTTTGCAAAAACTTTGCTTTCGATATAAAAGGTGATTGGCATTTTTGCCTAGTGCTTCTTCTAACATCCAACCGTAGAGATGTTCAGCCCCTTTATTCCAAAATTGAATTTGGTGAACTAAATCTTGAACGATAATCGCGTCTGTGGTGATGTCGAGCAAAGCAGCTTGTTCACGGATTTTCTGTTCTGCATTTTTGCGATCGCGTAGCGCAGCTTGCTGTTCGGTAATATCAATTATAAAGCCCGCCATCCGAGCAACTTTGCCTGTAGAGTCTAAAAAGATATACCCGTTATCTTCAACTGTGATGTAAGTCCCATCTTTGCGACAGATGCGAAATTCAAGGTTGAAGCGCTCTTTTGTGGATAAAACGCGGTTAATCTCTTTGTTAAACAAGTTTCTATCATCAGGATGAATTAACTCTAAGCAACGCTTCAAACCTCCTAACATCTCAGGCATAGAGTAACCTAATATTCGCTCTACATTGCCACCATATATAATATCGTTGGTATGCAAATGCCAGTCATAGAGAATCTGACCACTGGCTTGAATTATTGCTTGATAGCGATTGTTCCACTCGTCTAATGCATTGGAATGACATCGCAGTTTTTCCTCTACCTGCTGGCGCTCAAAGATTTCCATCTCTAAACGCTTATTTTGCTCTGTGAGTTTTTTTGTGAGGTTTCGTAAACGTAAATGGGTATTTACTCTAGCTAAAACTTCTTCATGTTCTAAAGGTTTAGTGATATAATCTACTGCGCCAAGATTCAAACCTTTGACTTTATCCACCTTGTCATTCATGGCAGTTATGAAGATTACGGGAATATCTTGAGTGGCTGGATTTTTTTTCAAAAGTCTGCAAGTCTCAAAACCATCGATTCCTGGCATTAATACATCCAATAAAATTAGATCAGGTGAGGCATGTTCTGCTATATTAATTGCACTGCTTCCATCTTCAGTTATTAAAACTTTAAAACCGTAATATTCTAAAAAATCGAATAACACTTCTAGATTAATAGGAGTATCATCAACTATTAAAATGACAGATTTTTCTTTTTTATTAAAATTCATACTTGCCTCTTATTAAATTCACTTTAAAGTTTATCGAATTGGTTTGTCTTTAAAATTTTTTGCAAGATGAGAAAAATGGATGGTAATCGGCACTTGATTACCTACTTGTTGGAATGGCACAAAAATTTACTAATTAGACTATATACTGGCTGATTTTGCATATCACATCTTCTGCTAATTTTTTTAGATATGCACGAATTTTAAACTTGAAAACAAAAAGATTTAATTAAAAGTAAATTATTTCTAGAGAATAGCAATCTGATCGCGAAGTGGTAGTGAGTCTTGTCTACGACACGCTACGCGAACGAGCGTCTTTGATTCCTGAATCACTCATAGATATAGGGAATATATAGCAATATAGTTCAGATAAGACGAAAACACTTGTAGAGACGGCGATTTATCGCGTCTTAAGAACCCACAACTTTGTGCGATTAGCCCTTAACTGAACCGTATTGGAATATATGGGACTCATATTCGATTTGTGTTCTAGGTTAGAGCACTGCAAGTTGAGAATTCAATGTCGGCGATGCCTGCGGTTTTTACAAGCCTACGCTACTTGCAATTTTAGCTTGCCGATTCACCTATCGCCGATCAATCAAAATCTTCTAAATATAATAATTACCGATTTTGACAAGTACTTAACTTATTATGAGAGTAAACGCTTTAAGTATATAGCGATCGCACTTTTATTCTCTTCCCAAAAGCAAATCAATATGTCGCAAAAGTAGGGGCGCAAAGCTAGCTGTACGCCCCTACTAAGTAAACAAAAATAGCTCAAACTATGTTAAGCAATGTAAATAAATTTAATTCTATTGGTTTGTAGTAAGTGGCTCCAGCCTCTACTACAAACCTGAGCAAATCACAGGGCGATTTAAAACCACCACCAAATTTTTAATTTGGGGCTGCTTATTCAGGAGTGATCTGAATCCCCAATCGAGGTAAAACCTTCTGCCTCCTTCAACCGAACCGTCTTAGGACGACAGGGGCTTCCCCAACAAACTTGCCCAGAGGGCATATTAGTAAAAACACTACTACGAGCGCCAATTACAGCATTAGCCCCGATTTGTACTCCTGGCCCAACGAAACAATCTGCCGCTACCCATGCACCATTGTCAATAGTGATACTCGCTGTTTTCAACCCAAAAGCAGGGTCTTGGATATCATGACTACCAGTACACAGATAGCTTTTTTGGGAAATTACGCAGTGTTCACCAATATGAATTTGATCAAGGCTGTATAAAACTACGTTATCACCAACCCAACTGTAGTTGCCAATAGTGACTTTCCAAGGATAGGTGAAGCGGGCGGTGGGTCGAATTAATACGCCTTTGCCGATACGAGCGCCAAATAATCGTAGCAAAGCACAACGCAGAATATTTAACGGTTGAGGAGTGAGAGGAAAAGCGATCGCTTGTACAAACCACCATAATAATACATACCAACTTGGACGCCCTCGATCAAACCAAGATTGGTCATATTTGCGTAAATCTACGAAAGGGTCATTAGTCATTCAATTTTGGATTTTAGATTTTGGATTTTAGATTTTAGATTTTAAATTTTTCCTTCAATCCAAAATTCAAAATCTAAAATTGGCAGAGTTAGGAGTCAATGGTCAATAGCTTTCCTTCTGCTCCCCTGCTTCCCTGCTCCTCTGCTTCCTCCTTCGGGGTTGTTGCAGTATTTAAGTGACCACCACAATTGCGTAATTCGTAAAGTTTTACGCCAATTTGATATTCATATTGACTCAGCAAACGTGCATAGATATATCCTGCTTTGCCATCCAAAAAACCACGTTGAATTATATAAAATAAAACAAACCGCAAAAGGGGTTTAAATGGCAGGTGTACCCACACTTTTTTCAAAAAGCGCTTGCGTTGTACGGCATCACCAAATAGATTCGCGCCGATAGTACCGCTATCATCTTTACCTGTGAGAATATTAAAATAAACACTGGCTTCCCAGTTGGAGTAACGGTTGTGCCGTTCTAACCAGTGGTAAAGGTCGCGGAAGTCTTCGTGAAGCATATCATTTTTGAGATACCCAACTTTCCCCTGCAAAATCACGTGTTCGTGAACTTCGTTATCACCAGTATTAGGAATATCTTCTGTATTTAGATTTTCGTAGCGACCTTTTTTATGCTGAAATAAACGTAGATTCCAATCGGGATATTTACCACCATAGCGAATCCATTTTCCTAAGAAAAATACACGGCGGTTCAGATAATAACCTGTATATTCATTGTTTTGAATTGCTTGGTCAATTTCTTCCCAAAGTTCGGGGGTGATGCGCTCATCGCAATCTACAATTAGTACCCATTCGTTGCGAAAAGGTAGATTCTCTAAAGACCAATTTTTCTTTTTAGGCCAGCGTCCATTGAAGTTGAATTGCACGACATTTACACCGTGACTTTTAGCAATTTCAATGCTGTTGTCGGTACTTTGAGAATCTACTACAAATATTTCATCTGCTCTGCTAAGGCTAGCAAGGCACGCAGGCAAATTTACTTGTTCATTTTTAGCTGGAATTAGTACTGAAACTGGTATTTTAGATGACATACGTGTATAAATTATGTTATTGGTTATTTCTTATTTGATGTAGATAAAAGACCTTGAATAGCAGCATTTAAGTAACCAATCTGACCGTAAGCATAAACAAGTTTGTCAAACCGTTCTGCGGGATCAGAGAAATATTGCAATGCCTTATACAAGCCGCGTACAAACCGTTCGCTACCTCGCTGCAATTGAGCGATCCCAGCTTTACCAGCGAGTTGTTCTCGATAACATTCACTGATACCTTGCCACCAGCCTCGGTTTAAAAACCAGGAGCGTTGGAGGCGCTCTGGGGCTACATTGTGAGCGACTAGTGCTTCGGGAAGATAAGCGACTTGCCAACCACGCTGTAGGGCAAATTCGGTCATTTGCAGTTCTTCATTTGATAATAGATTTTTCCCTACTCGACCGAGATGTGGATCAAAACCGCCAATTTCTTCTAGGAAACTGCGGCGGATGGAGTAATTTAAGCCTCTGGGTGTTGAGCCAGGTTGCTCAATGTAGATGTTACTGTCACCCAAGTCGTATGCACCCAAATTTGCAGCTAGGCCTGGAGATAGCCACCGTGGTTGTTGAATTCCTGGGGGCCAGATGAGAGTAACTTTACCTCCTGCGATCGCAAGCTTAGAGTTATTGTAATAGGCAAAATATAAAACTTGTAGCCAGTGAGGGCAAGCAACAGCATCATCATCCAGATAAGCAAGAATATCACCACTGGCTACTTTTGCACCCGTGTTGCGGGCGACAGATAAACCAATGGTGGGTTCAAAAACATATTTCAGGCGCGGATTGTGGGCCCTTTCTTCTACAACTTCACGAGTGCGATCGCTAGATCCATTATCAATTACCACAATTTCAAAGTCAGCAGCAAAATCTTGTGCTAAAAGACTATCAATTGCAGCCCCTAAATAGGTATCTCGATTGTGAGTACAGATAATGGCAGAGATTTGGGTGTCTGGCATGAATTTAATTTTGGATTTGAGATTTGGGATTTTAGATTAAAATCTTAAATCCAATGCACAACTGCTGAGAGCTAATCTAAACCAAAAGTTACTGACTCACCAACCGAGTTTCTTCGGAAATAATCTTTAAAACTTCACGTTTGTTGAATATGACTGTGTAAAACTACAAGAGTTTGGGCTAGTTGACTCAGGCGGGTTTCCAAGGATTGCTTGCGCCCTAACAGTTGACGTAACTTTTGGTAACGAGCGATCGCCATACTAACATTGGGAACCTGATCCGCTGGACATGGACGCGACCAGACTTTACCAGTGTCGTCCACACCACAGAGGCGGTAGCCAGTAATAGATGATTGATAAGATACTTTCCCACCACTGGCGCAAATTTCTTCTACGTAGTTCATCAGGCGGTCAACTTCTGCATGGCGCAGTGTTGCGGTTCCTCCTGGTTCTGGTTCGGTGGGATTGGATTCTAACCAGCCATTGACAATTGGGCCTTCTAAGTAAATATCCTGAATTTGCTTCAAAATATTTTGCAATTCTGTTTGCCAACCGGCGACAGTTTCTTGAATTTCTTGCAATAGATTCATCGCCAATCCAGGATTGGCACCGTGTCGATGGCTACTAAAGCTTGGAGTTTTCAACTTGGGTAGGCTGGGTGTTTTGCCACCATTATCTTCTGCTTGAAAGGTCTGCACAGAGTCGTGGTGAGGAAAGAAATTTTGCTCGTGAGGATAATCACTGTCAGTATCTACACCCAAGTCAACTGTTTTTTCTTGTGTATTTAGTTCCCCATTCTGAGAGGATGGAGTTTGTGTACTTTCTGTGGGTTCATTGGCTCCGACGCTGATTCTAAAAGAGAAAGGGCGTTTTGTCGTCGAATCACCTGTTTCAGCGGCAGAGGCAGTGCCGCGATTGCCTAAATCGTGTAGAGTTGCTTCAATGCGTTTTAAGCCTGCGTTCATAAAAACATCCTAAAGTTTGCTGTCCCCAGTGGTATTGAATAATTAAGAATGGGGTTGTTGGGATTTTCGGCTTTTGCCAATTGTGGCATCAATGATGCTGGTGCTAATTTTATCTCTTAAAAGTTATTTGAAACCAAAAATCTCACCGATGAAAGAAAAAACTTTAGTGATAAATTGCAACCCTAGCATATTGTTAAAATACTCAGGAAACCATTTTGGGTAAAATCATCTTAGTAACAGGGCCAGCACGATCTGGTAAAAGTGAATGGGCGGAAACTCTAGCCATGCAATCAGGAAAAGCAGTTGTTTACGTAGCAACAGCCATCGATAACCCAGATGACCAAGAGTGGCATCAACGCATTCTAGATCACCAACAACGTCGTCCCGAAGACTGGGTAACTTTATCTGTACCTGTGGAGTTGCCTGCTACCCTGGCTGATGCCAAACCCTATACCTGCCTTTTAGTTGATTCTTTAGGAACTTGGGTTGCTAATCTCCTGGAACAGGACGAATCTAGCTGGGAAAACATTCTTGCAGAGTTGTTAGAGACGGTGGATTTGGTTGCTGCTGATATAGTGTTTGTAGCAGAAGAGGTGGGTTGGGGTGTGATACCAGCTTATCCCCTTGGAAGAATGTTCCGCGATCGCCTTGGTTCTTTAGTCCGCCAGCTAAGTGTACTCAGCGAAACTGTTTATTTAGTTACTGGTGGTCATGTTCTCAATCTCAGCGTCCTTGGTTCGCCATTGCCAAATAGAGAGGATGCTGGAACATTCAGGAGTCAAGATTCTTAACTCTTGATTCAAATTAATCCAAAATCTAAAATCTAAAATCTAAAATTGTAATATGGCAACCAAACAAGAAGTTAGAGGATACCTTGCCTACTGGTTTCAGTTGGGTAAGAAAGTGATTATGGACAACGGTAAGGCAAGCCTTTTGCCTCAAGACGCTCTCTACGAGACGCTGCGCGAACGCGGACTCGCTATCGCTCCGCTATCGGTGCTAAATGGCGATCGCTATAGTGAAGAATTTGAAGAGTGCTGGCAGAAAATTATCTCACCGGAATCGGGTGACTGTTACCTAGAGGGTACACATGAAACCATTGCTGAACTGTTGACACCGGCATGGGATATGCTGCCTTGTGGTCGTTGCAATATGCCAGTAGCCGCACGAAACGTCGGGATGCCGGCATTGTTATGCCCCTGTAATGATTTACCTAACTGGCCTAATACCGAATTGCCAGCACCACGAGAGCCAATTAAGACTCAAGACCAACTCAAAACAATTCGCGATCGGCTTGTAGATAATATTGCATAAACAAACAACCAAGTTGTAAATCTGATAAGTTTTTTCTAATTATTTGATTATCTTAATTTTTCCTGTACTGGCTTTTAGTTCCACTACAGGATTTTTGTATGTCTGTGTCAGGGGCTATTGCATACAAAATACAAGATTTTAATTTTAACGTGAGTTCGATGAACCTCTCCGAAACGGAAAGGGAGGAGCAACGAAAAATTCAGCCTTTTGCTCCCCTCTCCGTGTCGGAGAGGGGTTGGGGGAGAGGTCAAATAAGACTTGTCGAACTCACGTTAATTTTATATTTTTCCCACGGATAACTGGGCAAAAGTTTATTTTTTTACCTTATTATTAACAGCCTATTGTAATTTATCATCCTCCAGACAGAGGATAAAACCCTGTTTTTATCCATACGTATTTTTAGGACAGACTATTGGCTTAATTGTGCAACAACTTTTTATAAACATGGAAATTAAGTTTGCATAAAAAGCAAATGACTCTTCTAATTGCTTACCTCTATTGTATTAACAAGCGACGAGTTAAGGCGCAAAAAGCGCAATCAACTAATAGCTAAAAACTCATCTAAATAAATTACGAGGTTTGTAATTATGTCTAACGTATTGTTTACCGAATTATCCAACGAGCAACAAGAAATTGTCGCTGGCGGTGTTGATTTTCAACTAGATGCAACTTTTTTCGCAGCGCGGGAAAATGTTCTCAATGGTGGTACTAGTTCTGATCCTAGTGGCAGTACTGCTGACTCAAATGGTAGATCTACAGAGATTGCAACTGCTGGACTAGCTTTTTTAGCTTTGGGTGCTAGTGACATTCCCGAAATTTCTAAAGGATACGGCCATTAACTTGAGCAGCTAAAAAAGAGCAATCAACTAATACGTGAGTTTGATGAAATAAATTTAGTAACGAAGGAGTTAGATAGGATTACAAAATTAATCTGCTAACTCTCCGTCACAAACTCACGTATCTAATACTCAACGTTCATCAACTCAAAATTACGAGGTTTGTAATTATGTCTAACGTATTGTTTACCGAATTATCCAACGAGCAACAAGAAATTGTAGCTGGTGGTGTTGATTTTCAACTAGATGCAACTTTTTTCGCAGCGCGGGAAAATGTTCTCAATGGTGGTACTAGTTCTGATCCTAGTGGCAGTACTGCTGACTCCAATGGTAGATCTACAGAGATTGCAACTGCTGGACTAGCTTTTTTAGCCTTGGGTGCTAGTGACATTCCCGAAATTTCCAAAGGATACGGCCATTAACTTGAGCAGCTAAAAAACGGCAATGAATTAATACATGAGTTCGACAAAACTAATCTTCTAACTCTCCGTCACAAACTCATGTAGCTCTAAAGGTTCATTAAATAAAAACAAAAACTAGGAGCTTTACAGCTATGTCTCATGAATTGTTTACCGAATTATCCAACGAGCAACAAGAAGTTGTAGCTGGTGGTGTTGATTTTCAACTAGATGTCAGTTTTTTCGCAGGAGAGGAAAATATTCTTAATGGCGATAGCAGTTCTGATCCTCATGGCAGTGCCGCTGATTCTAACGGTAAGTCTACAGAGATTAAGACTGGTGGACTAGCTTTATTAGGCTTAGGTGCTCATGACATTCCTGATATTTCAAAAGTATACACCTATTAAGTTAGTAGCTAAAAACCGACAATCAACTAATGCATGAGTTCCATGAAAAGAGTTTCAAAACAAAGGACTTAGATAGAATGACAAAATCAATCTTTCAAACCTTAGTCGCGAACTCATGTAGTTAATACTAAACGTTCATCAAATCAAAAGTAGGAAGTTTGCAGCTATGTCTCACGAATTGTTTACAGAATTATCCAACGAGCAACAAGAAGTTGTAGCTGGTGGTGTCGATTTTCAAATAGATGCTACTTTTTACGACGCTAGTGAAAATATTCTAAATGGCAGTAGTTCTTCAGGACCAAATGGCAGCACTGCTAAATCTAATGGGAAGTCTAAAAATGTTAAGACTGCTGGACTAGCTTTCTTAGCCTTAGATGCTAATCACATTCCTGACCTTTTAAAGAACCACTAAAAAATAATCCACAGAGGCGTTGTTTAAAATTTCAGCATTGGAAACATTAGCGGCACACTTAAAAACAACTTGGTACTAAAGATTTCACAGATGACCCATAATAAGACGATTATATGGGTCATTTTTTGTTCCAAAGTAGTACCTGGTATTTCGCTGTTGTAGTTTTGTCATTTTCAACATTGATTATCTTTGGGTGCTTACAACGTTACTACGTCAAAAGATTTGATTATTTTGCTGTTCATGCTGTTGCAAGCTGTTTAGATTACCAAAGTATAGAGCTAATACTATGTCTAACAATATCACACACCAAAAGCGTGAATTATTTCTTGATTTATCTGAACAAGAGCAAGAAATTGTATCTGCTGGAAGTTTAGTTTCTAATCCCGATTATTTTTTCCTGCAAAGGACAAATCTAGAAACTTTTGCCATTAATGAAAGTAATATTTCTGATGGTGATTCTAGTTTCTCTAGTAAGCAAGAAACTGGATATGCGCTTTCACAAACTACGATTGGATTTAGCGGGCAAGGCGGAAGAAGCTTAAATTTTTGCGATAAATTGTTTCTGATGTTTTTATTATGGTGAAAACCATAAATTAGCTTGATTGATAGCCGATGAATTTAATAGTATTTAGGAATTCAAAAATATCGCAATAGATTGACAACATTTTAGGGTAGCAGTTGTCATTATGTAGGGCAATTTACCGATGAAATACCAGTTTGTTAAACAGCATAGTGAAGAAGACTGCGGAGCTGCTTGTCTTGCTGCTATTGCCAAATATTATGGACGTACTTTTACTCTCAGCCGCATTCGTGAAGCTGTAGGTACTGGGCAATTTGGAACTACTTTATTAGGGTTGAAGCGGGGAGCAGAAACACTTGGGTTTAATGCTCGTCCAGTGAAAACTTCCCCAGAACTTCTCAACCGAATGAATGAAGCACCTCTACCGGCAATTATTCACTGGAAAGGGAATCATTGGGTTGTTTTATATGGTAAAAAAGGCAAAAAATGTTTAGTTGCAGATCCGGCTGTAGGGGTTCGCTATCTTTCTCAACAAGAGATAGCAGAAGGTTGGACAGATTGGTTGATACTTTTATTGGAACCTGATCCAATACGCTTTTTTGCCCAAAAGGATGAGAAAGTTGGCGGATTTTGGCGTTTCTTTAAGCGCGTTTGGATTTATCGCGCCATTTTAGCTCAAGTTTTGCCCCTGAACCTAATGTTGGGTTTGCTGTCTTTAGCTTCCCCTTTTCTACTGCAAATTCTCACTGATGATGTGCTGGTTCGAGGTGATACAAAGTTACTTACGACTGTAGCGATCGCAGTTGTGGTGATGAATGTTGTTTCGCGTAGTCTGTCGTTTGTACAGTCTAACTTGATTGCTCACTTTGCACAACGTCTGCAATTAGGGCTAGTTCTAGAATTTGGGCGGCAAATTCTGCGATTACCTCTCTCTTATTATGAAGCTCGTCGCAGTGGTGAAATCGTTAGCCGCCTGCGAGATATTGACCAAATTAATCAGTTAGTTGCTCATTTAATTATCAGTCTACCCAGCCAATTTTTTATTGCATTGATTTCTTTTGGTTTCATGGCTTTTTATAGCTGGAAACTTACGGTAGTGGCCGTATTCATTGCTGTAGTGATGAGCATATCTACAGTAGTCTTCCAGCCTACTTTGCGTCAAAAGACTCGTGAACTTTTAGTTCAAGAAGCCGAAACACAAGGGGTTTTAGTAGAAACATTTAAAGGTGCTCTTACTCTCAAAACCACCACATCTAGACCACAATTTTGGGACGAATTTCAAAGCCGATTTGCTCGTCTTGCTAATGTGACATTTAGCACGATTCAAATTGGCATTATCAATAATACTTTCTCTAGCTTTGTTGCTAGTATTGGTGGCGTTATTTTGCTTTGGTTCGGTGGTAATTTAGTGATTAACCCAGCAGAAAACCTGAGTATTGGGCAATTACTTGCTTTTAACTCAATGAATGGTAATTTTCTGGGCTTAATTGCAACTGTAATCAGTTTTGTTGAAGAATTTACTCGTGCAAAAACAGCTACACAGCGCCTCACAGAAGTTATAGACGCTACTTCCGAAAATGAAGGTGATGAGATCAAGCCTTTTGCAGAAATTCCGGGAGATGCTGATATTGTTTGTACAAATATTAACTTTCACTATGCTGGTAGGCTTGATTTAATCGATGACTTTTCTTTAACTATTCCTGGGGGAAAAGTTGTCGCTATTATCGGTAAATCAGGTTGTGGTAAAAGTACTCTAGCTAAATTGATTGCTGGGTTATATCCGCTACAATCTGGCAATATTCGGATTGGACTTTATAACCTCCAAGACCTTTCTCTTGATTGTTTGCGTCAACAGGTAGTTCTTGTTCCTCAAGAGCCTCATTTCTGGAGTCGTTCTATTGTGGAAAACTTTCGCTTAGGCGCACCACAGGTTACCTTTGAGCAAATTGTCAGAGCTTGCCAAGTTGCGGAAGCTGATGAATTTATCAGTAAGTTACCTGACAAATATCAAACTGTTTTAGGTGAATTTGGTGCAAATATTTCTGGTGGTCAACGTCAAAGGTTAGCAATAGCAAGAGCCATTGTGACCAATCCATCAGTTCTCATTTTGGATGAATCTACTGGTGGACTTGATCCAGTAAGTGAAGCAGAAGTTTTGGATAAATTGTTTAAGCATCGCTGGGGTAAAACTACGATTTTAATTACTCACCGTCCGAAGGTAGTGAATCGCGCTGATTGGATTGTATTGCTAGATCAAGGTAAGTTGAAAATTCAAGGTTCTTTGGAAGAGTTGCGAACCAAACCCGGAGATCATATAGACTTTTTAATTCCTTAAATATTTCCAATTATTCGGATAAACATGCTTTACACTCATAATCAAAAATTTCTACCATCGCTTCAAAAGGATGAATTTCTTCCTCCCATTAGTGCTTGGACATCATTAGCTGGAATATTTCTTGTCGGAACGATTGGTTCTGCGATCGCTCTCTCTTCATGGGTTAAATACAATGTCATGGTGGAAACGGCTGCAACTGTTCGTCCCATAGGCGACACCAAGCTAGTACAACCATCTATTGAGGGAACTGTTGAAACTATCTTTGTGAAAGAAAATCAGATTGTCAAAAAGGGAGAAGCGATCGCTCGTCTCGATACGGAGCAACTGCAAATCCAAAAAAGCCAACTGCAAGGTAATATCGAACAGGGTAGATTGCAACTAATTCAAATTGATGCCCAAAGCGGCGCTTTAGATACTCAGATTATCGCTGAAAAAAGATTCATCGAACGGAGTGTTTCTTCTGCAAAAGCAGAGTTGACACGCAACCAACGAGAGTATCAAGAACGACAAGTTTCTACTCAAAGCGAATTCTTGGTTTCCAAAGCCAGTTTGCAAAAAGCTAGGGCAAGTTTACAAAAAGCCCAAGCTGATTTAGACTTTGCCCAGATGGATAGCGATCGCTATGAGCAACTAGCACAAGTTGGCGCAATTGGTCGGCGTGAATTTGAACAAAAAAAACTAGTTGTTGAGCAGAGTAAATTAATACTTGAAGCTGAAAGAATATCTATTGAGATTGCTCAGGCTAAATTGCAATCAGCTAAAGCTGTAGTTAATCCTAGTACGGCAATAATTGCGATCGCTCAAGAACGCATTGCCCAAGAAATTGCTAGAGGCGAAGCAACTATCGCTACTTTAAACCAACAAAAACAAGCCTTGATGCAGCGACAAGTTGAAATGCAAACCCAACTCAAGCAATATCAAAAAGAACTTCAACAAATTGAAACTCACCTGCAAAATAGCATCATTCGCGCCACCAGTGACGGTATCATTCTCAAGCTCAATTTGCGAAACCCTGGTCAAGTGGTGCGTGCTAGCGAATCTATTGCTGAAATTGTTCCTCAGAATGCTCCTTTAGTAATTAAAGCAATGATTCCGACCGCAGAGATTAAAAAAGTTGCAGTTGGTCAAAAAGTGCAATTGCGAGTTGATGCTTGTCCATATCCTGATTATGGTACTCTCAATGCTGTTGTTAGTGCCATTTCTCCAGATGTAATTACACCTCAAACTAATAATATTAACGTACCGACATCAACTCCTGGTGCTGGCTATTTTGAAGCGACGATTCAACCGGAAATGCTGACATTTGGTAATAACGCTCATCAGTGTCATATCCAATCAGGGATGGATGCAAAAGCTAATATTATCTCCCAAGAAGAGACAGCGCTGCAATTTATGTTGAGAAAGGCCAGACTTACCACTGATCTATGAGCAGATATGAATCTAATGTCTAGTGTTTACCCACCACAACTTGTTCTTGACTGGCATAGATAGGTAAGAGAATTTTGTCCTTTTTATATTTAGCAATGGCGAGAAATCTCCCATGAAATGCGTTAGCGATCTACTGTGAAGTTTTCGGAAATCATCATGGCGCTTTTGGGCAACCATTTTGCAAACGTTGACAGTTTTTTTGGCATAAATATGCCGTGGGTTGCATATAACTTTTTTCTGATGCTACTAGAATAGCTGACATAACAAGATTATGTGAGCGTGGAATTATGTACGCAAATTATACTTTGAATTGTCTACGTTATGTCCCTTGTTCGGTTTCTGACATCTTATCATAGTATTCAACAAGCATTGCAATGGTGGTCTTCTAGGCAGTCAACAAAGCTGTTTTTAGAAGCAGAGAAAATTCGGGATAATTTATTACAAGACTCTTTTACAATCCGTCGCAACTTAGATTTGTTGTCAGTAGATAATTTAAATTTATCAGACAATAGAATTCAAGAGTGCTTAAAGCACATTGATAACTTTCATCACTCTTTAGTGCAATTGAGCGATCGCTTATTTCCAGCATCCCTTCAAGATAGCTTTCCGCTAGCTATTGAGTGCCTATTAGAACCTTGGCTAGCATCGAATTCGCAGTTATATTTTCAAATCGATATGCCAGTCTATTGGCGACATGAGCCAGCAGAACGCAGTCTAATTGTTTTAACAGCTTTAAATGAGTTGCTGATCATCTCTTTAGCAGAAGTTTTGGCACCAACATCAATTTATATCAATTTAAAACAACACAGCAACATAGGACAATTAATTGTAGAGTTTACCTACCCTAATGTCTCTGCATTTGTTTTACATTCTCGCCTACCCGAATTAAATTATCTTTGTGAAAGTTTTCGATTATTAACATCAGGTAAATGCTTTAGCCGCACTAAAAATCTAAGCATTTCTTGGTACTTTTATTGGTAATTATTTTAGAGGTTGTTTCAAAAGTTGTAAAGTATACTTAAAACCCCGCTTCCATTCCTCTCCCCGAAAGGTCGAGAGGCTTTGAAACCCCCATTCCCTTGTAGGGAAGGGCAGGGTGGTTAGGTTTTCGAGGCTTAGATGTTACCAAAAAAAACTTTTCAAATATCCTTTTAGTTGTCCTTTACATATTTTTAATATTTACTATATTTAACCGTCATCAAACAAAATAATTTGACAGCAAATAATTGGCTAACGTAGAGAAATAAGAGGAAAATTAAAATTGTATGTTCAATCAGCAGGCTGTTAATTATGAAACAAGAACTATCCGATAAGTCATTGCTGAAAATTTTGGTAATTGATGACCATGAATCAGTTTTAAGTGGAACAGTAGACATCTTACAAAAACATTATCCTGGTGCTGAAATTGCTACTGCCATAAATGCTAACAATGCTCTCAGCCAAATTATTAACCCTGGGCTAGACCTTGTGGTTACGGATCTTTCTATTCCAGAAGATTATGGGATGACAGCACGACCTGATACAGGTGTTCAACTTCTCAGAACTCTAATGAAACACCATCCCAACTTAAATATTCTTGTCCAAACTGCTCATGTCAGAACACTGGTGAGAATTAGACCTGATATTGATAGTCATAAAGGAGGTTTTACAGTCGCTGATAAAAGTCTTTCCACCCAAGAAATGTTAACCAGAGTTGATTGGGCATTACAGGGATTAACTCATACGAAAGATATCAAAGGAATTTATGCAGGATTAGAATTTAAACCAGAGTGGCTGAGAGTACTAATTCTTGCATTTGAGGAAGGATTACAAGATAAAGCTATTGCCGAACGAATGTGTATATCTGAACGAATGGTGCGTCATTACTGGAGTAAGCTACAAGACGCTTTAAATGTTTATCCTGATGAGGGTAAAAATATCCGTATTCAAACTGAAATACGAGCTAGGGAAGAAGGTTTAATTGATTAGTTAATAATCAATATTTAAGGGTTGTCTGTCATTAGTGCTTAATAGAAGTTAAATTTTTTATTTATTAAAGTGACTTACTAATTACTTTTAGCTAAAGGCTAGGAGACAAGCTTATGCAGCCTGGACTTTGGAAAATAATCAAAAAAGAAATTAGCATTTGGCGTGTAGGTGCATTACCAGGAATTGTAGTTATTGCATTGGTGATAATTGCTCATCTTACTGGTTCAATGCAATCTTTAGAGTGGCTAGCTTTTGATAGTCTTCTCCGTCTGCGTCCTGAAGAATCTATCGATGAACGAATCGTGCTTGTGGGAATTAATGAAGATAATATTAGCTCTGATAAAGATTATTTAATAGATTCTTCAATATCAGATAGGGATTTGGCAGCACTGCTGTGGAAACTACAAGCATGTAAACCCAGAGTGATCGGTCTTGATATTTATCGGGATTTAGCAGTTAATCCTGGTAACGGAGAACTAGTTGCAGCTTTTAAAAATATCAAAAATTTAATTGTGATTGAAAAAGTATTGCCTAAGCAAATTGCTGCGCCACCAGGTTTATCCCCTAAACAAATTGGTTTTGCAGATCAAATCACGGATGGTGATGGTAAACTAAGGCGAAGTTTATTAGCAATACCAACAACTCAAGGCTACAAGTTATCTTTTTCTCTACGTTTAGCCAAAGCTTATTTAGCTCATGAAGATATTAGCTTAAAAAACGGTATTAGCGATCGCACTCCCATAAAGCTAGGGAATACTGCACTACCACGATTTTTCCCCAACTCTGGGGGCTATGTACGAACCAATGCAACTGGTGTTCAAACACTGCTCAATTTTCGTAGTGGGCGAGCAAGATTTAGAACTATATCTTTAAATGATATTAAAAGCAACAAATTTAATTCAGACTGGGTGCGCGATCGCATTGTCATTATCGGCATAACTGGCCCCAGCCGTAAAGACTTTGTAACTACATCTAACCAACTTGCAAAACGGCAAGTTTATGGAGAGGAAATTCAAGCACACGCTGCTAGCCAAATTGTCAGTGCAGTACTTGACGATCGACCACTTTTAGACACTTGGCAAGATGAATGGGAATATCTGTGGATTTTTGCCTGGGGTTTTTTAGGAATTGCGATCGCTCGATTGACTAAATCTACTTTGGCAAATCTAATAGTAGTCGGTATTACTAGTGCTACTTTAGTGGTTACTAGTTATTTACTCTTAACTTGGGGTTGGTGGGTTCCAGTAATTCCAACAATTCTTGTCTTAGCTGTAAATGGTATAGAACTTACTGCTTTATATCAATGTGACAAAGTTTTGCGATCGGGACTCAAAGCTAGACAAGATGTCATTGAACGCACATTTGAAACAATTCACAATGGGCCACTACAAAGTCTCGCAAAAGTTTTGAAACTGGTTCGATGCCAAGAATTGCCAATAAAAGAATTGCTCCCAGAACTGGAAAAAGAACTGGAGAAATTAAACCACGAACTCCGAGGAATTTATGAGTTTTTACAACGAGAACCGCCAACTCAAGACAATAGTCTTTATTTAGGAAATACTTTAGTATTAAATTTGCAAGACCCTCTTCACGAAATTCTCTATCAAGTTTATAGCTATACCCTAGCGCGAGACTTTCCCTGCTTTAGAAGCATTAAAATTAAAATCCGTACCTTTGAACCGATAGATGAGCGATGCTTAAGCATTGAACAAAAGCAAGGACTCTGCCGATTTTTAGAAGAAGCTTTGTGCAATGTCGGTAAACACGCCACAGGAGTCACCCGCCTCGAAGTCACCTGCTCATCATCTGGAGGCTGGTACACTTTGAGCATAGTTGATAATGGCTTGGGAATTAAATCATCTAGAGAAGGTCGTGGCACACAACAGTTTAGAAATTTAGCAGAGCAACTCAAAGGGAAATTTCAACGAGTACCTCTTTCTTCTAAAGGAACTATTTGTGAGTTGTCTTGGCCTGTAACTAAGTTTTGGTTCAGTAATAAATAATCTGAATAAGGCAGAAGGCAAAAAGCAGAGGAGATGTAATAATGCGCGAACTACTGAAATGAATACGCGATATACCGAAATGAGAAAGCATTTAAGTTAAATGAGAAAGCAATATGTCTTTTTGCTTGCTGAATCTACTGAAATGAATACGCGATATACCGAAATGAGAAAGCATTTAAGCTAAATGAGAAAGCAATATGTCTTTTTGCTTGCTAAATATACCGAAATGAGAAAGCAATCAGCCTTTTTGCTTACTAAATATACCAAAATGAGAAAGTAATCAGCGAAATAGCTGATTGAATTTGACTTTATTTATATTGTTCTGATGTAGTGACTGAATAATTACTTATAGCCATTTTCAACCTGGTGAGTACAGGTATGCAAATAGACCTAACCCCCTAACCCCCTTCCCGAAGCGGGAAGGGGGAACAATTCAAAGCCTCTCTCCTAAAAGGCTACGGTGTACACACAAGTCCTAAAAACCTAGCTTGATAAGACTTTCCTCGTTCCCAGTCTCCGACTGGGAATGCATTCATTGAGTCTCTGACTCAATGCCAGATTGGAGGCAGAGCCTCCACGAGGAGCATTCCCATGTAGAACATGGGAACGAGATCAAAACGAGGTAAACGAGATAAACGAGAGAAGAATGGAAAATCAAGCTTTTTTCGACTTGTGTGTACACCGTAGCCTGAAAGGAGAGAGGAATGGAAGTGAGGTCAAAATTGTACTTCACGCTTGTGGAGAACCGCTATACCAAAAATATCAGAGGTCTAAAACTCTTCCAAGCAGGATAGATTTAAGACCTCCTGTACTTTTTAATTGCAGTAGGTTCGTTGTGACAGAGTAGGATCTAACACAAAGGGATTATCATTTCCTTGGGGTGTTTTAGCGATCGCATTACTGCGTGCTACCTCACCAGCATCAACTGGATCATCTCCTTGCCACTTACAGAGAGTATCCTTTTGTTTCTCAAAGAAGCTTGCATTTGCTAGTTCTGGGTAGACTGTGCGGAAATAGAAAATTATCCGAGCTATATCTCCTTTTTTCGCCTCCCGTGGTTCAAAAAATCCCCGTTTGAATTCACTGTACTTGTCAATATCTTGGGGATTCGGTTTGAAACTCAGTTCTTCATCGTCGAGATACCAAGACGTAGTTTGGTTATCAGGAATCTCTCCAAATGGAAAGTTGGCGCGATCGCTATTAATTTCTATTCGTGAAGAAAAGAGGTTATGCAAATCGCTTTTTGCCGGGCCTTTGGCTCCCATGCTCTGCGGCCAGACATGTTCTGCATTGATTCTGTGTCGTGCAGCTTCTTCTCTGGGTTTGTCTGAATTTTGGTTGAGCGGCACACTGTAACCAGCGTAGATATCTGTTAATATACCGCCTTGGTTATCTATTTTGGTGTAGAGCAAGTCACGAGCGCTACCATATCCGAGGCTAGTACGAGGAGAGTAAAGGCTATCCAATTTTTTCAGCAAATCATCTCCAGTAATACCAGAAAGAATCGTGCTTGGTGTAACTGCTGGTTCGGGAATAGTAACTGGGACTGATGTAATAGGAGTAGCCTCTCCAACAGCTGATAGAGTAAACCGAGCAATCACAGGATCGTGATCGCTGGCTGACCTAGAAATACCTGCGTTAACGTGAACAGCATTGATCTCAGGATTTCCATTGTTAAGCAAGTTTGGAGTAACCAGGATTTGGTCAATTTGTTCCTTACTTCCTTGAAAGACAAAAGAAAAGCGGTCTGCTAGTGGAATTTTGTTTACCAAATTTTCTAGCTGATTTCCTGCAAGAGCTTTTATCGGCCGGGAGTCTGGAGTATCATTCAAATCGCCAAGAACGACAATATTTGCATTGGGGTCAGTAGTTAAGCGATCTGCAACAAATTCGTTAACAATTGTTGCTTGCTTTATCCGTTTTGGGTTAGAAGCCGCTCCTCCGCTTTTAGAAGCAAAGTGGTTGTTTATCAGGGTGACGGGAATATCGTTGAAAGTAAATTCACCCACTAAAGGTTTGCGACTTTCTAAAAAAGCTGGATCGTCCGCAAAGCGATCAAGTTTCTGTAGCTTAACTCGTTGAGGATTGAACAAAAAGCCTACCCGAATATTGCCACCTGGTTGGCCTCCATCTCGTCCGTTCTGAGGAGGAATTTCTTGATATTCATAGCTTGGGCCTCCTACAGATTGAATTGAATCGATCAAAGTCTTAGCCGTCACAGCGGCATCAACCACTGAACTCAACTCAGCTCCATCATTGTCTTGTACTTCTTGCAAAGCAATAATGTCTGGTGCTTCAAGATTAGTAACAATCTGGTTTGCCAAAGCTGTAAACTTACCGCTTCTGACATCATCATCGACGTTTCTAGTCGTTTTGCGATCAACCTTAGAAACATCTTCCTTTTTAGGATCAAGGTTTTCAACATTGAAGGTAGCAACCGTCAGTTGCGTAGGACTTCCTACCAAAGATGTCACTTCTACACCATAAGCGATTCCTGAAGGAAGGCAGAATGCAATAAAAACAATCAGGCATAGTGTCTGCAAGACTTTTTGGATAGAACTCATGAACATTGTCCTTAATTGCAAATAGAGACTGAATTCAGTTGCAGTGCCATCCCAAAGATATGAGAAACAAATAAATTGAAGTTCTTCTCAAGCCATTTGGCTGTGAAAAACAATCTATCTGTCTCAACTCAAATCAAGCATTGAGTGCAAGTTTTTTCTTGTATTAAGAGGTGTACTTAGTTCGACTTTATCCAAAATTAATAATTTGCTTCTCTTTCTACAGCAAAAACCCTAGTCTTTTGGCAAAACTTTTACCATGTCACTGATTATCGGTGAAATCGAAAAAGTAAAACAAGAGTCCCACTAAGGTTTCAGCGTTAGCAATCGTGTTCAGAGAATATGGATAAAGTCGAGCTTAGATTTCAAAAAAGAAATCATTGCCATAATACAGCAGTTATTTGGTATTTATCAACTTGTTTTTAAGTTACTTTTTGGTACGTAATTGCGACCGAAGTATCCCATTTTTTTGCAAAGAGAATGAAAAGAGAGAAGCAGGTGAAAAGAAACCCCATGCTTAACCATTAGTTATATTTTTCTTAATTTTTGAGTGCGATCGCAAGTACCCAAAAAACTTTAGACCTCCGTATTAAATTATCAACAAACTTGAGTATTTATCATTCAATCTTTTGTAGAGACGGCGATTTATCGCGTCTTTGGCTCTAGAATTTTCGTCAAAAAACCTTAACCGAACCGTATTGAGGGTGGGGTAAAACCTTGGTTGATCAGCTATTTCAGACTTGTGTATACACCGTAGCCTTTTTAAGGGAGGTTGGGGGATAAACAAGTGCCTAAAATTACAGCGAAACACTTTTAAAACATCCTCTAAGACCCTCTTCAAATCTGGGTTTTAGGATTGTTACAAAATATGTAGAGAAGACACAGACTTAATAAAGACTTTAATTCATAGATTTTTCGGAAATAACTGCTTCACAAAGCTATAACTTTGTCTGACACAAAATGTAACTAATTTGTCAGAAAAAGCTAATGAATTTATTAATCAACTTTTATATATTTTAAATATCAACAATAAATTAAACATCAAAGAGCAAATATAAATCATACAAATCTTTCAGCTTTAGAAGAAGTTATAAATCTGACTAAAGTCTGCACCAGTAAGACAAATATGGCATTTAACGAATTATTAAACACTGCCATAGTTAATCAACCTAATATTAGCTGGGGATAAAAATATGCTAGAAGTAAATAACTTGTTCAACCAAATAGAACGATGTTCATATCTGAAGACTGCCCAACCAGACAACAAAAATATTGAGGCGCTAGCAGACACCTGGAATCATTACCTCAAAACTTTACATGAAGCGATCGCTGAATCCAATACAGCCAAGCAAATTGCTCAAAGAGATTATGAAAAAGTCCAAGCTCTTGCGATCGCTTGGGAAAAACAAATGCAAGTTGCTTTGACTAACTCCAGCGAAGAGGAGGTTCGTCAGGCACTAGCGCATAAACAAATTTATACTGCAAGGGCACGACAACTAAAAACCTTAGTCGAACGTCATATTATCCATATCAGCACCCTGAAAACCCAACTAGCTTATTGGGAAAATCAACCTTATTCTCAAGTCTCGTAAATTGACGAAGCTACTGGCTTTAAAAAGTATTTTGCTCATCAACCGTGCCACTATAGAAATATAGAGTTGCAAATTGAGCAATAGGAAGACTAAAGAACACTGTGCAGATAACATTCTTAGGGACGAGTTCCGGTGTACCCACGCGATCGCGCAATGTTTCCAGTGTCGCTCTGAGATTACCACAAAGGGCAGAACTCTGGTTATTCGATTGTGGCGAAGGCACCCAGCATCAAATTATGCGGAGTGAACTGAAAATCAGTCAACTCTCCCGAATTTTTATCACCCACATGCACGGCGACCACATCTTTGGCTTGATGGGACTTCTTGCTACTTGCGGCTTGGCTGGCAATGTAGAACGAATCGATATCTATGGCCCACCTGGATTAAATGATTACATTCACTCCGCCTCACGTTACTCCCACACCCACTTTTCTTACCCGATTAAAGTTCACGCCATCCGTCCAGGGGTAATTTATGAAGACGAGGACTTCACCGTTAGCTGTGGTAACTTGCATCACCGCATTCCCGCTTTCGGCTACCGCGTAGCCGAAAAAGACCGATCAGGACGCTTTGACGTGGAAAAAGCCAAAGCGTTGCAAATTCCTGCTGGTCGGATTTATGGTCAACTCAAGCGCGGTGAAACAGTTACCCTTGACGACGGACGGGTGATTGATGGCACCCAATTGTGCGGCCCCACAGAAATTGGTCGAAAGATTGCCTATTGTACAGACACAATTTATTGTGATGGGGCAGTGGAATTAGCTCATGATGTAGATGTATTAATTCACGAAGCAACCTTTGCCCATCAAGATGCAGATATGGCTTTTCAGCGATTGCATTCCACAACCACAATGGCAGCGCAAACAGCTTTAGCCGCTGGGGCACATCGGCTGATTATGAGTCATTTTAGTCCCCGATATGCTCCCGGAAATACCTTGGAGTTGAAGGATCTCCTGAAAGAAGCCCGTGCTATTTTTCCCCGTACTGATATGGCTCACGATTTTATGATTCATGAAGTACCCAGGCGACGGCAAGTAGAGTTAACCAAGGTAGGCGTTTAAGTTTTGGATTTTAGATTTTAGATTTCCTATTGAACCCTTGTAATCTAAAATCTAAAATTAACCAAGCTCTATCTTGGAGTTAAGTTAACATCCAGCAAATAGACAGCAGTTTAATTTTATGAGTAAGTCAACTAGTTAACCAACGATTTACGGTTAGCTCAGTGTATCAAGAATATAGAAATAGTATGGTTTAAATATTTTTATCAATATGTTTTTTAAATTACAAGTTATCAAAAGAACTTGATTGTAATAGTAAGATTGTGAATCAGAGAATTTTTTACTTAAATACTTAGGAAAAATAATTAATTTTCCGTCAAGATTTTTCTTCCTTAAATAAAATATTTATTAAAAATTTATTCTTCCAACACTGATTAAGAATTTATATGCATGAATTGATGAACATGAAAGCGCCAGTTGGCATAATATTGTGCCAAGTGAGCTTGTCATCGTTGGAAGAAAAATTCAGTATGCTATTGCAGCTATTAGGTGTAAAAAAATCATTTCACATTTTTCATAAATCTTCCAAATAAATATAGTGTTTCGATATTAGAGGAGTTGGATAGTGGCTAAGACTAGTCTGAATCAAGAGCAACAGGTTACTACTTCAGCACAAGGTGCAGTTAGCATCAGACAACTATCTACTATTTTGCTTCGCCAACGCTTTCTGATCTTAGGAGTTTCCTGTGTAGTTATGTCAGCTGCTAGCCTCTTAGCTGTCATTGCCAAACCTACTTACCAGAGCAATATGCAGATATTGGTGAGTTCCAATTTATCTGAAGAGGCACAGTCAAATAATATCCCAGTTGGGGTAGATACTCAGGTTACTGATTCCACTACTCAGATGAAACTTATGCTGAGTTCTAAGCTGCTCCAGAAAGCCGTAGATTCACTTCATTCTGATTATCCTGATATCACCGTAGAAGATATCAATGGTCAAAAAGAACAGAGCAAAAAAGCACCTCTGGAAGTGACTTTAGAAGAGAAAAGCATAGGAGCTAATAAAGTTTTTAATCAAGTATTTGAAGTTACTTTCAATGATGACGATCCAGTTAAAGCGCAAAGAGTACTTCAATCTCTACAAAAAGTCTATCAAAACTACAATAAAGAGCAACAAAAAGAACGTCTGAATCATGGATTAGCATTTGTAAACGCTCGCCTACCTGAGATCAAAAAAGAGGTGAGTAAAGCTGATAAAAATTTGGAACAGTTTCGTAAGAAACATAAATTACTCGATCCTGAAGTCCAAAGTAAAATCCTGCTAGAATCTCTAGCCGATATTCAACAACAGCTACAAACCACTCGTGCCAACCTTCAAGATGTAAATGCTCGCTACAGCAACTTAGAGCAACAAATAGCGTCTTCATCCCAGCAAAATACACTAATTTCGTCTCGTTTAAATCAGTCAAGCCGCTACCAAGCGCTATTGAGTGAAATTCAAAATACTGAACTAGCTTTGGCTAAAGAGCGGCTGCGCTATACAGAGGATTACCCATCAGTACAAAAACTAAAGCAGCAACGCCAAAGTCAACTATCGCTATTACGAGAAGAAGTAAAAACTATTACTACTAGCAGTAAAAGTGAACCACTCTTACAAGGGCAAATCGTAGGGGTTGAGCCAAAGTTAGTAGACGAGTTAATTCTGGTACAGACAACCGTCTTAGGACTAACTGCCAATGAAAAGAATCTAGCCGAGTCAGAACAGCGACTCCGCTCCGAGCTAAACAAATACCCAAGCTTAATCGCAGAGTACAACAGTCTGCTGCCAAAGGTAGAAACTAGTCGTAAAACTCTTGAACAACTGCTCCAAGCACAACAATCCTTGGGACTGAAAATTGCTCAGGAAGGATATAACTGGCAAGTTTTGACCGAACCTACTCTGGGTACTTATATGGGGAGCAACAGATTATTAATTTTGGTTGGGGGAGCAGCAATTGGGCCGATTTTAGGTATCTTAGCAGCCCTAATTTTGGAAAAATTTAATGACGCTATTTATTGTGCAGGAGATTTAAAGAAACTGACGAACCTACGTGTATTGGGATCAGTACCAAAACTACCATCGCGTGGTGTCAAAAAGCGGCGGCTGGGACTGCCTTGGAATAGTCGGCGAAGCTCAGATTCTTCTGTAATAGAAGCCACTCCTAAATTGCCCGTCCATGAAACTTTGGACATGATTTACCAAAATATTCAAATATTAAAATATCCCTTGTCTTTCAAGTCGCTGATGTTTACTTCAGCACTACCAGGGGAAGGGAAGACAACCTTAGTATTAGGACTTGTGGCTAGTGCTAGCCGGATGCATCGACGAGTATTAGTAATTGATGCTAACCTACACAATCCTAGCTTGCACAAAATCCTAGAGCTATCCAATGACTGGGGACTATCTCTGTTATTAGTTGATGAGACAACTACTCATTTTCAAGATTACATCCAGCCCATTCACCCCTCTATTGATATTTTGACTGCTGGGCCGGAACCAGAAGACACGGTTAAGTTGCTCAGTTCTCAACGGATGAAAGAATTAATAGAGTTGTTTGAACAAAATTATGACTTAGTACTGATAGATGCTCCACCTATTTTAGGCACGGTTGATGCCAGGATTGTGGCATCTTTTTGCAACGGTATTGTGATGGTAGAGCGCATGGGGAAAGTGACCCGAACTGAACTGACTCAAGCAACAGAAATTTTGAGTAAGTTGAATTTAATTGGAATTATCGCTAATGAAGTGAGCAATTCTCAAAAGGTATTGGCATCGTAAATCGAAGAATAAAAGTTTCTCTTCCACAGCAGTAAGATTTGGACAATTTACTTTCCCCAATTACTGCAACAAATTTTTGACTGTATTCTCAACTGAATCGGAATATATTTGAGCGATGCGATCGCTTTCAGTGGGTGCTTGCCCCATCACTAAGTGATTGCATCTGCTCATATTTAAGATAAAGAGGTCAGTCAGAGCTTTCCTGACTGGCAGTTAGCAATATTCAGGCTACTATTCTGGATAGCAAGTAAGTAAATAAATATACTGATGTGCTATGGACGACTGAGATAGTAAACTGTTTAACACATTTAAACAAAGCTAGTGAAAAAACTATTTGTAACTTTTAATATTTTGGTACTTTTATTGCCCCTAACTGCTGTAGCTAGCAGCACAAATGACGACTTGTCATTCTTCGAGAGCAATAACAATTTGATCATCGTACTGGATAATAAGACTAATACTGCATGTTCTTTCAACACTAAAACTAATTCAGTCGTTAAAATGTCTAATGTTAAGTTTACTGATACGCGAATGGTTGGGGCCTCTTACTGGTGGGGAAAACTAAGCGGAAACCTGAACCATTTTCTTAATCCTAAAACATTTAAAATCAGCCAAATTAAAGGCAGATGGAGCGATAATAACGTCATGTTAATCAAGAGACAACATTACAATGACTATGCTGCTTACACAGAAAATCTCGGTGCAACCTGTGTTAAAGAAGGCGGTTTAAATGAAGTAGCGAAGAAGATGATAAGGTAATTTAGCTTACACTTAATCTCAATTAAAAGAATTTTTTACTGTGCATTGATCTGCTTTCACTCAATTAATTTAGCAGGTGTTAATGCAATGCCTAACAAGAGAAAAAGCTAGTGGCATTGAGCATTGGAAACAGGTAGAGGAGAGAAGTTCTCCCCCTGCCTCCTTCACCTGATTTCTACCTGATAGCTAAAGTAAAATGCATAATTAGTAGGAGGTGGCAACCTCCTGCGTTGGAGAAGTGTCTCATCTTAAAGTAGTAGACGCCATAGTTCAAAGCGTCAATTAGATACTAGTGTGATTAGATGATCAGCATGAAATTCCAACTTTACTTAGGCTCTTTATTTTCCCAGATTAAAGTACGTCATTGGTGGATCAGTGTCTTATTATGGATAGCTTTGGTTGCCCCAGCCCAAGCGTCTGTAATTCTGCGCGTGGCAATTGAGAGGGGCGTTAATCAGGTAAAAGTGGGCAGTTCCACCACTGGGATTGTCAAGGATAGTACTGGCCGGACTCTTGGACAGTTACCAGCGATGAGTGCATATTATGCCCAAGCCATTCCTGGTGGAGTTGCTTTAGATAAGTGGCAGTCTGGTTTATTTTGGATTGAGCCAACTGGTAAAGGATTCGTTTATATTGGCGATCGCTGGTATCGGGGTAGAACTCTAGTTGTCCCCACAGAAAAAGGCTTAACTGCTGTTAATTGGGTTGATGATCAAGAATATCTCTACAGCGTTCTTGGTGGCGAAATGGATGCTAGCTGGCCCCAAGAAGCACTAAAAGCCCAGGCGATCGCAGCCCGCACTTATGCCCTCTACGAACGAGAAAAACAACGGAATAATCCCATTTACGATTTAGGCAATACCCCCGATCGCTGGCAAATTTACAAAGGCGTCATCAGTGAATCTCCTGCTACTTACAAAGCAGTGGATGAAACAGCAGGGCAAGTACTAACTTATAACAACAAGATTATTCTCTCAGTTTTCCACGCTTGTTCTGGAGGACATACCGAAAACGTGGAAGACGTTTGGGGAAATGCCTTGCCGTACCTACGGGCTGTTCAAGACTACGATCAAAATATCAGCGCGTGTAATTGGGTAAAAACCTTCTCGCCCAGTGAGATTAGTGCTAAATTCCCTGAACTTGGCAATGTGACGGCGATGATTGCAGAAACATTCTCGCCTTTCCGTAGTGTTAAAGTCTTGAAAATTGTCGGTAACAAGGGCACAAAGGTTTTACAGCGCGAGCAAGTGCGGACAGCGCTGAAGCTAAAAAGTACCCGTTTTAGCGTCACGAAGGGAGCCGATGGCAATTTTGTACTCCAAGGGCTTGGCTTTGGTCATGGTTTAGGCATGAGTCAGTGGGGGGCATACAATCTAGCTCGGCAAGGAGTGAACCACCTGCAAATTTTGGGACATTATTATCAAGGTGTAGCCCTCACACCAATTCAGGCGAAGTAATCAGGGATTGGGGATTGGGGATTGGGAATTGATTATTTCCCCTGCCCCTCCGCCCCTCCGCCCCTCTGCCCCTCTGCTTCCTATTCCCCACTCCCACGTTCTAAGCGCCGTTGCCATTCAGCATCAATTTGTGCAGAACGCTCAACTTCCTGGTCGAGTAAGTCAGTTTCGCTGGAATACACCAAATCTTCGTTGCCAATGACTTTTTCTGCGGCAAATTGTTGGGCATAGTCGATTTTTTGTTGCAAAGGTGCATCAGGACTTGCTAATAGCCTTGCTCTGGAAAGGCGATCGCGGTTGCGATCGCCAATTTTGCTATTACGCCACCGAATCCAGAAATAACGCAATAACGGTATGCCTAAGAAACCTGCTCCGTAAGCCAATAGCAGCCAATAAATTCCTTGCACAAAAGCTACCAGTCCACCTAATTGGACGGCAACAGTCCCATCTCTCAACAAACTTCCCAGTACTAAGGCACCAACAAAATTTAGTACCCCCAATCCAGCACTCAGCATAATTTGCCCTGAACTTGCAGCACTAAAACGCCAGGGAAATTCCTCCAAGTGATCTGATATTGCATGACGGCGCTTTTTAGTTGCACTCACCTGCAACTCTGGAAAGTAATAAACAATTTGCCCTTCTGGACTTACCCCTGGTTGCCCATTAAATCGCGTCAGAACGGGCAGCATATAATCTTCGTACTCTCTTGTATATCCCTCGCCAATGTCATCCAAATATGGGGCAATTTGTTCTGCTACCACTGCACCACGGTTACTCCGAATCACCGTAGCAATTTCTTGCCAGCGACGTTCTTCTAGGTTGGCATTAGGATTACCATCGCCAAACAAAAACGAAAACACAGCTTCAAAGAAATTTAGATTGCTTTCTTCCTGGCTTCCGCGTCGCCGTTCCTGGTAGTGGGTGTCATAATTTGGGCTAAGATACCAGAATAAATTAGGAAAATAGAAGAACCCCCCACCACCGGAACTACTGCCTCGATTGTCGCCATCACGGTCTGAATTGGCAGCGGTAATGATGATGAAGATGGTAACAGTTATCAGGGCGATGGAAACAGTTAAGAAGATTCCAAAAGAAATACGAATCAGGTAAAACAGAACACTCCAGACCTTTTTCCACCATTCCTGCAATCGTAACCGAAAGTATTTATTACGTAAAATTGCTCGGAAATTTTGTGGAAAAAGGTAAACTATATCACCTGAATCCGCTACCTGTAAATGTCCCCCAGCATCTGATGCCAGGGCTAACAAGCTTTGATTAGCTTCAGCGACGTTCAATCCTGCCTGAGTTGCCACATCACCAACGGTGACACGGTAGCCCAGTTGTTCCACAGCTTGCATGATGGTGGGACTGGGAGCCATTGCTCTCCCCTCCTATTGAAAATTATTCCTTTTCTTAAGTATAAAGTTTTATTTTGAGCGACTAGAAGCCAGGAAGCAGGATAGCGTAGCAGTAGCGAGTCCGTGAGCGTCGGTATGAGGTAGGGAAGAAAGATACTGGAATTACCCTGCAAAAAGGGTTTCAGAGCAAATAAATTTATTTACACCCAAAAGCAAAAATATTTATTTCGAGCGGAAAGTGCCACAAGAAATAATGCGTCAAAAGTTTCAGAGCCAATAAAGTTATTTATGGGGTTTCCCCCCTGCTCCCTGCCTCGTCTTCACTGACACGCAACATGCTATAATCACTTGCCTCTGCATTGATTAACCAGCAAATTTTCTGCTCAAATATGGTTCAATACACTCTCGCTCAAAGCCCAGAAATTATCCTTACCGTTTCTGGAAAAGATTCAGCCAAAGCCCGTGATAAAGCAATGGATCAGTTGATGGAACTGATGGATGCAGGTAAACTACCCACGGAACTGGAAGAAGGATTTGGCCCTCAACAATTAATTGAGGTTAAAGAGTCAACTATTGATACTGCTAGCGGTGAGGATACCATTACACAAGCTGTCCAGGTTCTGAGTAACCTGGCCACACTCAAGCTGAAAGTTCAAGAATCACGATCTGAAGCGTTGGAAATTCGCCAAGCGGTTGATGTTCTGTTCACCGATGAGTCGGTAACAGAAGAGGAAATTACTCGACTCAAGGAAGGTTTTAAAGTTCTCAAAAATTTTGCCCAAGCTAATGTGCGTTACCAAGAAGCGCGATCTAAAGCAGAACAGGCTCGGCAAATTCTGGATCAAGCTCTCAAATCGCCTGACAAGTAAAATTTACGGAATTAGATGCGTCTCAATGCATCTTAAAATACAATTAAATACTCTAAAAGACAGGCTGTTATGCCTGTCTTTAGATTTACTGGGGCGCTAGGATTCGAACCCAGGAATGGCGAGACCAAAACCCGCTGCCTTACCACTTGGCGACGCCCCAATGAATTCACTATAGTAAATATAGCATTTAGTCCTGGGTTAATGTCAAGTACTTTAATAGTTGATTTCAGATAAGAGGTTTTTAACCTTGGGTATTGATTGCTCGAAATCCTTGCACTTAGACTCTTTCATGACTTTGGGGTTAACCCTTGAATCTTTGTGGTTAAGGCAGAAAATTCTGCGATCGCGATTTTTTTGTGTCTAAAATATGCTTTACTTGATGCTAAACGCCTTGGGGTCTGTTCCTACTATCTAGGGACACATTATTTCTTCTTATTGATGACTTGTTGGTAAATTGCCATCAACTGCTGATAATTAGCTTCAGGAGCATACTTAGTCTCATAAACCTGGCGAGCATTTTTGCCCATAGTTCTCATAGTTTCAGGATGAGTGTTTGCCCATTCTATTTTGGCTGCCATATCTGTAGAGTTGCCTGCTTCAAAATGTAAACCAGTTACTCCATCCTCTACAATTTCTACCATACTACCTAATTTGGACACCAGTACAGGTAGACCACAGGCAAAAGCTTCAGCAATAGTCAAGGGAAAACCTTCATACCAAATGGAAGGAAATACTAAAAATCGTGCATTCTGCATTAGTGCCAACACTGTTGGCTTATCCTGAAACCCTAAAAATTCGATGAAATTTTCGGAACTGGTATTTTTAATCTGTTGCTGCAACTTTTGACGCCAAGGGCCATCACCCACAATTTTTAGTGGTGTGCATAAGTTATTCTGTATATAAGCATCAATTAAAACAGAAACTCCCTTTTCTTCAGACAATCTACCAACAAAAAGTAAGTAGTCACTATATCCACCATTTTGGTTTCGAGAGTCTGGAGCAAACACAAAATTAGGTTTGATGTAGAACTTTTCAGCTGGCAGTCCAGCCTGTAACATTTTGTCTTTTTGAAATTGGGTAAAGACAATATAAGCATCTACCTGTTCCTGCCAAGTACCTCGCAACCTATGCCAGCTGTTCATTGCTGCTATCACAGAGCTTTGTACGCGTGAGTTGCGGTAGCAGCCATGTACAACACTAGACCACGGTACTCTTTGTCCAAAGCAATCTACACAAACTTTTGCATCTCGAAAAGGCATTGCTTTGGGACAAGCAAGCCGATAATTATGAAGAGTTTGGACAATACTTAGCCCATACTCTCGACAAGCATCATATATGGAAGGAGAGAGTAGAGGAAAAAAGTTATGTACGTGGACGACATCAGGGCAGAGTTGGGAAATTTGGATGCGAACTTGTTGTTTTGCTGAATGTGAGTAAATTGCACTAATACCAGTTGCAACTTTATCCCAGGTATTTTTAATGTCATGATTACTGACTTCTAGTAAAGATACCTGATGACCATTTGCTTTCAGCAAGGATTGTTCCGCTTTTACTACACCATCCTCACCGCCTGCAAGTTGATAACGGTTATGTATCAACAGCACTTTCATGCAGTTAACTCTCTGAATAGTGGAAGGAAAGAACCAACTAGTAGATCATGCAAAGCAATTACATCCTGATTTATAGTAGTTTTACTGTTCTATAGCCGATTTTTCTATAATTCGCGACCTACAGCCAATTTTTGATCGAATTTAATTAGTTTTTTCCCTATGTTACCAGTATCACTAAAGTAGCAGTTGAAAAGATATATAACTATGACGTTATCACTAATTATAGTTAGAGCCATTGCTCTAACTCAATTTCAAGCGAATACGGTTCACTTAAGCGCTACTTGTACAAAATCGTGGGTTTTTGAGACGCGATAAATCGCCGTCTCTACAAGTGTTTTGGTCTTATCTGAACTGTATTGGTCTATGATCCAGCCTAAAGGATCTAAGTAAACAACGTGCAGCTTGGGTAGGGGATTACGTGCTAGTTCAGTTTCTAGACCTTGACGATGACAGTTTGATGTGAGTACCCAGATTTGATGATACTTGCTTACCTCCCTCGCAACATTCCAGCCTACTCCTGGTTCAGAACCCTTTCCCGGTTCACAAGCATACGCACAGATGAGAATTTTTAACTGTTTCATGTCCGACATTTCCTTCATGTCGCTAATATCGTTGTAACTATTGCTCTATAAGCAGCCCCTAGCTTTGAATATCAAAGCTAGGGGCTGCTAAATTATTTCTTTTGACGCCAGTTGTGATTCTCACCCTATTTTCTTTTCCTTAATCCCCAGTTTCGTGAAGGAAGACCGCTGCAATACGACTTGATGATAGTAGTTGCTTCGTAGCCAGCCATATAAAGAGTGGAATGGTCTTAGCATAGCGACCGCAAAGCCGTCGCGGTTCTTGAATCCACCGATACAGCCATTCAAGTCCTAAGTCTCGAACTATACGGGGTGCCCGCTTGTGAATTCCTGCATAAACTGGGAAAACTCCACCCAGTCCAATCATTACAGCTTGTATTTTACCCTTATGTTGAGCTATCCAATTTTCTTGTTTGGGACATCCCAGAGATACTAAGACAGCGCTGGCACCACTAGAATTAATCTTTTGAACCAAAGCTTCGTCTTCAGTTTCAGTCAGGGGACGAAAGGGTAGAGGTTCCATCGCCGCAATCTTCATCTGCGGAAATTCCTGCTCTAACCTTTTTTGCATTCTAGAAAGAATTTCTGTTTGGGAACCGACAAAGAAAATACTCAGATTTTGTGTTTGAGTTCGCTGACACAATGCGAGGAAAATATCCATCCCTGCCACACGGTCTTGGTAAAGCGCTCCCATTTTTCGCATCATCCATACGAGAGGCATACCATCAGGAGTAACTATGTCTGCATTTCGTAATACGGTGGCAAACTCTGGATTCCAATGAGCTTCAATGAGCATGTGTACATTGGCTACATATACAGCTTTACTCTCACGCCTACTCGCCCACTTAAGTATTGTTTGTACCTGGTCGTCAAAGCGTAAAGCAGTAATAGAAAAATCAAGCACTTTTTTAGTAGGTAGAAGCACTCTCGCCACCATCAATAACTCCTGTGTCCAAGAAAAAAATCCATAGATTACCTAGACCATTCCGAATATTGAATAATTTGGATTGGATTACTCCTGACTTTTTGTAGGTTTGTGTCATCGTTGGAATTTAACACATGGAGGTGCAATTACCTTCTTAGTATATTTTTGGCTTAATCGGTAATACTAGGATTCTTTGCTGTTTCGTCCTAGCTTACTGTTTTAAGCTGGTAATTCTAGGCGCTGTTTGGCAAAATTCATACTTCCTTCATAATTATTTTTTGATTTGTTCATGCAAGCATTACAATTGCGATAAATTCCTATGGATATATATTTAATTAAGCAGCATTTGCTACATAATATAATTACGTGGTAAGGTAGAATCCCAGATAGTCTGTCTGCCGATTTGATACGTAAGTATGCGCTTAAAAGGTTTAATTTAAACTAGTATATTTTTAAGAATGAAGAATAATTTTTTCTTATGAATTTCTAAATTTCTTACAGATTTAATTTAGTTTATGCGTTGAAAAATATCTAAATTTTATTTTTTTCTGAAATAAAAGCCAAAAAAATAAGGGGAAGATAAACTTATCTTCCCCAGCTTTCTCGTTTTTGTCATTGTCTGGTTTGTTACTTTCCTTGAGTCTTTGGAGTAACATTTGCCTTTGCTTTTTGAGTTGACGCTTCCTAGCAGAACCGCCTCTACCTTTGTCATTCCTGCCTTCTTTACGGGGAGATTCCCATCGTTTCAGGCGCATAAGTTTTTAACCTCTCTATAGCTTGTCTGGTAGTGGGCAGGAGGAGAATCGAACTCCTATGACCGTAAGGCCGCCACATTTTGAGTGTGGTGCGTCTACCAATTCCGCCACCCGCCCTTATATCTAACCTTAACTAGTATACTCTAATTAAGTGATTTTGTAACTACTCTGAAAATTATTTCTCAAAGTTTTGCTGGAATAACAGTTTTAAGAATTATCTGGCTTAAAAACGTGGCAGAGTCAATAAACTAGGGTCAATATCCTGTAGTTTGGCACAGCCGCTAAGTGCCATTCCCACATTTAACTCATCTTGTAGGAGTGAGATGACATGAGATACGCCAATTTGTCCTGCTACTGCTAGTCCCCACAAAATAGGTCGTCCGATCAGTACTGCTTTTGCTCCTAATGCTAGGGCTTTGAGAATGTCTGTGCCCCTACGAATGCCTCCATCCAACAGCACTTCTACTTTACCATCCACTGCTGTTACTATTTCAGCTAGGGCATCTAAAGAAGCGATCGCACCATCGAGTTGTCTGCCACCATGATTGGAAACAACAATTGCTTTGGCTCCATATTCTACAGCCCGCACAGCATCATCTCCTCGTAAAATTCCTTTGATAACTAAAGGTAGTGGAGATAAAGATTGCAACCATTCCAAATCTTGCCAAGTGACTGCTGGGTTTAGCTGTTGGGCAAAATAGGTAAATAACCCAGATTCACCTTTTTCATGGGAAATATCTAGTCCTGAGATGGTGGCTAGATTAGCCAGATGTAAGTCTAGGGGTAAGGAAAACTCATTACGTTTATCTCTTTCTCGCTGTCCGAGAACAGGTGCATCTACAGTTAGACAAAGTGCTTTGTAACCTGCTTTATAGGCTTTTTCTACCAAAGCACGAGTTAATCCCCGATCTTTATGGATGTAAAGCTGGAACCATCGTAGAGAATCGGGAAACTGATTACATGCAGTTGCCACTTCTTCAATGCTCTTTGTTGCCATTGTACTTAACACCATGCCCACACCAGCTGATGCGGCAGCTAGGGCAGTGGCAACTTCTCCGTCTCGATGAGCTAGGCATTGAAAAGCCATCGGTGCGATTAACAAAGGTAGTTGCAGGGGTTGTCCTAAAATGGAGGTAGTTAGATTGCGATCGCTCACATCGACTAACATCCGAGGTCGCAGCTTGACTCGCTCAAAGGCATCACGATTATCTTGCAATGTGATTTCGTCCCAAGCACCACTGCTATAGTAATCGAGTGTCGTTTGAGGCAGACATTCTTTTGCTAATTTTTCGTATTCAAAGAGGTTAATGGGTTGAAAGCGATCGTTGTTGGATAAGTCGGTAGACATAATTAAGGTTCTTGGCAACTTTTGGTGACGATGAAAGGTTATACCAATTCACAATGGGCTAACGCCCTGCTCCGCTAACGCAATTAAAAAACTTAGATGCAGCAAAGCTTTCAGGGGTTACATCTGTATCAGATTTTTCATGAAATTGTATTACGCACTTTAAGGCAGAGGGCAGGAGGCAATACTGACCAATACGCTTGGGTTAAGGGCTAATTGTACAAAATTATGGGTTTTCGAGACGCGATAAATCACCGTCTCTACAAGACGCGATAAATCGCCGTCTCTACAAGTGTTTTGGTCTTATCTGAACTGTATTGCAATACTGACTCCAACGCTGAGAGCAATCGACTAGACGGATCTTGGGTCTCAAACCCGCCGTCTACACGGTGCTTACAATCATTGGGCGGGGTCTGAATCCCGCCCAATTCTCCTCCTGCCTCCTGCCCCCTGCCTCCTTCAATGCGACTTTATTTGATGTGAGCAACGGTAACACCACTGCCGCCGTCTCCTTGTTCCGCCGGTTCGTAGTTTTTCACTCTGGAATGCTGTTGCAAAAAGGCGTGTACTCCTTGTCGCAGCTTACCAGTGCCATACCCGTGAATAATCCAGACTGGGCCTGTAGCTTCCGAAATGGCTTTATCTAAAATGTATTCGGCATCAGCCACCCGTTTACCACGCAAATCGATGGTGTTTTGGGAAGTCCGAATTTCTGGAACATTTTGCGGTGGCGGGGTTACTGCTGGTGGGGCTGGTTTGGGTTTGACAATTGGTTCGGGTTTTTGACCATCTAGAGATTCTACGTCTTCCAACTTCACATTCATCTTCATTAGCCCAAAGCGAACGCTTAATTCCCCATCTTCATTAGGGGCGGTGATTACATCGGCTGTTTGTCCCAGTTTGGGAACGCGAATGCGATCGCCTACTTTGGGCATAAATCCAGCTTTTGGTTTTGCTGGCGTTGCTGGCTGATATTGCTGGCCAATTTGATTCAAGGCATTGGTGGCTTGCTGTGCCTCTTGGGCTGTGGGCGAACCTTTCTGCAAGCGGCGGATTACTTGGGCAATTTCACCTTTTGCCTGAGCGATCGCTTGTTTGACAGCTACTTCCTGTGAAGCCCGCAAACTGCTTTCCCTCTCCTCCAAACTTGCGGCTTTTGCGGATACTTCTTTGTATAAACGTTCCGCTTGCTGCAACAAACTTTGGGCTTCGGCAGCTTTGGTTTCTTGGCGGCGGCGTTGCGCTTCTAACCCGGCAATCACCTGGTTAACTTCATCTGTGGCCTCTCCCACTTGAGTTTTTGCCTGTTGTACCACTTCTGGTTTTAATCCCAAGCGCAGAGCAATAGTTAAGGCATTAGAACGTCCAGGGATACCCCACAACAAACGATAAGTAGGCGACAGAGTACTTTCGTCAAATTCTACAGAGGCATTTTCAAACCGATCGTCTTCGTATTTCAGGGCTTTTAGTTCGCCGAAATGAGTGGTGGCGATCGTTAGCTGGGCATGGTTGGCGAGATATTGCAACAAGGCGATCGCTAAAGCGCTACCCTCAACTGGATCGGTTCCAGCGCCGACTTCATCGAGTAAAACGAGTGCTGAGTGCTGAGTGCTGAGTGCTGAGTGCTGAGTGCTGAGTGATGGAGAAATAACTCCAGTCTCCAGTCTCCAGTCTCCTGCCTCCTGCTCCCCTGCTCCCCTGCTCCCCTGCTCCCCTGCTCCCCTGCTCACCAATGCTTCTTCTTCCCCAGTCCCTAATGCTTCTAAAATCCGACTAATCCGGCGGATGTGACCAGAGAATGTGGATAAACTTTGCTGTAAGGATTGTTCATCGCCAATATCTGCCAGCACTTTATCAAACCAAGGTATTTCCACTGGTTCGCGGGCGGGGACAAATAAACCCACTTTGGCCATCAATGCTGCTAACCCCAAAGTTTTTAAGGTTACAGTTTTACCGCCAGTATTTGGCCCGGTGATTGTTACTACTCGAATTAGCGGGTTTATCAGCAAATCTACAGGAACTACTGGTTGCCCTTGTTCGTGCTGTTGTTGCCACACTAACAGGGGATGTCGTAAGTTTCGCAAGGTAATGATTTCATTATCTTTCCGCTGGATAAATCGCGGGGGATTCGCTCCTAGCCAGTAACTATATCGTGATCTAGCGGTTGCCAAATCTAAAGTGGTAGCGATCGCTAATAATCTCTCTAAATCTGGTTTGACTGCGGCTACTTGTTCTGTCAAAGCCCGGCGAACCGCTTCTTCTTCGGCTTGTTCTCTTCTGATAATCTGCCGCAGTTGGTTGCCTAAAGGCACTACTGAATTCGGTTCCACGTACAACGTCGCACCGCTGGTAGAGGTATCGTGGACAATACCGGGGATGGCATCTTTTTGGGGTGCTTTTACGGGGATGACATAGCGATCGCCCCGTTGCGTAATTAGCTGTTCTTGAACTGCTCCAGATTTTGCTTGTAAGATATTTTGCAGCTTTTGAGTAATTTGACTGCGTAATCGCCGCAAATCTGTGCGAATTTCTCCCAGTTTTAGACTCGCGCGGTCAGTTACCTGGGCCCGTTCATCAATACAGCGGTGAATTTCCTGTTCTAGTTCTGGATAAGTCCGCAAATCGGCAACCAACCCAGTGAGTATCGGCAAATCTTCCTGATTGTCAATGACACGGCGCAAATTTCTGGCACCAGCGAGGGTGGTAGCGATCGCTAACAGTTCATCCCCCGTCAAAATTCCACCGCGTTCTGCCCGTTCTAAAGAATCGCCAATATCTTGAATTCCCTCAAATGACAGTCCAGTGGTTAGACGATTTTCCAGTTGGTAGACTTCTTTGGTTTGCTCTAACAACTGTTCGCTTTGGGTCTGAGAATCAGGTATTTTCAGATGACGCGCAGCTGTCGCCCCCAGCTTAGTTGCCGCAAAGGTGGCAAGGTGCTGGCAGAGGCGAGGCCATTCTAATAGTTCTAAGGTTTCAGATTGGATCAAGGATTTCAACATCTAATCTGAAATTATCGTAACAATTCTAGCTCCTAGATGGATAAATCTTAAAGGAGAAAATTTTTCTTTAGTCAATAGTCAATCAATTTTGGATTTTAGTCTAATGCCTAGGTTGGCTGTGCAACGCCCTAAGCAAAAACACTCTACGGTTCTTGCTACAAATTTTCCGCAAAACTCAAAATTGGTAGTCGAGAGCTATTTTGCCCTCTGTCTACTTTCATCTTAATTCTCTCTTAATGTCTTTTATAATACATTGTATACGTACTAAAAATTATATGCTTGTCGGCAATCAAAGTATTTTTTATTTATTTAAACTTGGGTTAATATTTTATTCAAATCTTTAAGAAGATTATTATTTCATCAAATAAAAATTAACTTTATATTTTTATAGTTAAATACTCAGTAAACAATTAATGTAGTTTATTATATTTATAATTGTAGTATTATCTAATAAATAAATTAGATGTTACACAACTACCACCACATATCATTTACGAAATATTATGCTGTTTAGCCCAGCCAACTTGCCCTATTGGATATTTCTGGGAATTGGTGTCTTGCTATTCTTATTTATGATAATTTCCGGCGAGGGAGGGCAAGATATTGATGCAGATGTTGATGTAGATGCAGACCTCGATGCAGATAGCAATAGCGAATTGGGCTTTGGACAATTCTTGGGATGGGTAGGTATTGGTAAAGCACCACTCATATTGTTACTAGCAACAGATTTGAGTTTGTGGGGCCTTTTGGGTTGGATGTTAAATGTTTGGATTAGTGGAAATTCAAATAGTAATATTACTGGTTTTATTGGAAGTATTATATTATTTGGTTCGCTGATTATCAGTTTATTAATGGGAGGATTGATAGCACGACCAATTGGCAAGATTTTTGCCGAGTTTAGCGAGGATGCAAGTAGCGATCGCTTGATAGGTTGTATTGGTATTGTTACGTCTGCTTACATTCCTATGGAAAATCTGGGCAGAATTGGACAAATAGATGTGCTGGATACAAAACGTAATCTTTTGACAGTTAGTGCTGTTCTACCAGACTGGGCAACTATTGCACCACAACGTGGAGAAAAAGTTTTAATCATTGAACACAAGGTACAAATTTATGTAGTTATTGCCAAAGATAGTCCCGATGAAGAACACTGGTTAACTAACTCATCCCAGAGAAATTAAACTTAGTGAGAGAAAAAATATGCTTTTTTGGTTAACTTTTATCCAGTCTTTACCAAGTGTCACAATAGCTGAAGTTCCACAAATTAATTTGCAACCACAACAAAAGCAAACAACATTAGTTTCTCAGACACTCCCAGTCAGAATCCAGCCGACTGTTGCCCAAATTAATGGGGGATTAGTATTTCCTGGAATTATTGCTGCTTTAGTTTTATTACTACTATTTAGCCTGTTTGCTTATACGCGGGTTTATGTAGTGACACCCAATAACGAAGCTTTCGTCAGGACTGGGGGTCTTTTTATCAAAAAGAAATCAGTGATTTTGTATGGGGGTTGTATTGTTCTACCAGGATTTCATCAGCTAACTCGCGTACCTCTGCGAGAAATTTCCATTGATGTGGAACGTACTGGTAAACTTGCAGTTCGGACTAAAGATTACTTACGAGCAGATATTCGAGTCACTTTTTATGTATGTATTAATGCCTCCGAAGACGATGTTTTAACAGCAGCCGCTAGACTATCTCAAAATGGCATTAAAATTACTCCTGAAGATATTAAAAACGCTTTAGAAAAAAGAGCAGATGATGCAATTAGAGCAGCAGCTAAAACTAAGGATTTAGCAGAAATTGACTCTGATAAATTAGGATTTGCTCAGGAGGTATTGAACTTGGTTGGCACGGATTTGAAAAAAGTCGGATTAACTCTAAATAACATCGCCATTTCCGAAATATTAGAAAGTGTTACCTACGATCCAGATAACTTCTTTGATGCTCAAGGTGTGCGTTTGCGAACAGAAATTATTCAGCGCTCAATTCAACAAAAACGGGAAGTTGAGTTAGCAGCACAAGTGACAATTGAGCAAAAAGAACTGGATGCCCAAAAGCGATCGCTACAAATTGCCCAAGAGCAAGAAAGCGCTAAATTGGAGCAAAAATTGCAAGTAGAAGCATTAAAAGCACAGAAAGAACGCGAAATTCAAGAATCTAAAGATCGGGAAGCTGCAACAGTACGCCGTACTAAAATTTTGCAAGAAAAATCAATTGAAGAAGAAGAAATTCGCAAAAAACTATCGGTGCAGCAAAGCCAAATTGAAGCTGATATTTCCCTAGAAGAACGCAATAAACAGCTAAATGTAGCGCAAACATTGCAAAAACAAGAATCTGAGCTTGCAGAGATTTTACGTCAACAGAGTGTAGAATCTGGAAAGCTACAAGCACAAGTGCAGATAGCTGAGTCAGAACGATTGGCAAGACTAGCTCAAGAAGATGTAGCGATCGCGATCGCGAACAAAAAACGCGAAAGCTTTGTTGCACAAGCACAACAAGCCAAAGCGGAGGAATCAGTTAAAACAGCAGGTGAAGTTGAAAAAGCCGAACGCAACAAACGCCTATCGGTGATTGCTGCGGAACGAGAAGCCGAAGAACGGAGTATTGGCGATCGCAACGTAGTAGAAATCGATGCTTTCCGCCGTCGTCGTCAAGCAGAAATCGCCCAACAAGCAGCAGACTTAGAAGCTGAAGCAATTCGCACCCTAGCAGCAGCTAACCGAGATAGAGTTTTAGCAGAAGCAGAAGGTATTCAAGCAAAAATTACCGCCGAAAATTCCATTAGTAACGCCAATCTCACTGCCAAAATTATCACCACTATTTGGCCAGAATTAGCCGATAAACTACCAGAAATTGTCACCGCTTTAGCACCACAGCCGGGAGTTTTAGGAGATACTCGTATTTACTCATTCCCTGGTGCAAACGGCAGTAGTGGCAGTCAAGATATCAATAAATTGCTACTATCCACAAGCGGACTTTCTTTAATCAATACTTTACTTGACGAAGGGAAATTAGGCGAATTAATCGGTCAAGTCAGCCAGCTAATGCGTGGCAATAACCAAGTAATAACTGGCACACCAAGCCACATTTCTTTAGAAACTACTCCAACACCAACTGTCATCGAAAACAACACAGAAACTAATTAAAGTAATTCGTAATTCGTAATTCGTAATTGTAAGAATTCAGCACCCAGGAGTCAGAAGTCAGAATTTACAATGAATCCAGTATAATTCATCAAATCTTATTCTGATTCTTTAACTATTCTGACTCCTGAATTCTGAGTTCTGAATTCTGAATTCTGACTTCTTCTTCAGCAGAATTTAGTTAAGCAGCGGCTATTTCTTGTGCCAAAACGTAAGGCTGGACGATGAGGGTATTAAATCGCTTACTGCGTTCAAGATTCCATTCCCCAACTTGTACTGTCGTGGGTTTGGTAATCAATTGTTCATCAATCCACTGTTCTACTGATGGAATATTATCACTAGCGATCGCTACTCCAACATCAATCAAGTTTAAATCAGGTGCCACCAAAATCACTGCATCTCGTTGTACATGAGGAATTAGCCACTCCCACTCTGCCTCATCCAAAATTTCTGTCAATTCTGCTCTTAAATCCGACATCACTTCCCAATATTGATTTATAGATAGCTATTTTTACATTATTCACTAGTTCCTAGTTCCTGACAAATGACTAAACCTCTGCCTTCATCTCATCAATCTCAAATAAAGATACAATTACTCCAGCAATGGGAATAGATATAAAAACTCCTAGTAATCCTGCTACTTTAGCGCCTACTAGCAAAGCAAAAAACACCACTACAGGATTAAGATTCAGCGCACCTTGCATAATCCGGGGTGCAATCAAGTTGTCTTGTATCTGCTGGAGGATAATACAAGCTATCAATACTTTCAATGCTAACCAAACACCTTGAGACAACACAAATAGAGTAATTGTGCTTACTCCTAATGTTGCTCCTATGCCAGGAATGATATCAAGAATTCCAACTATTATTGACAATATTAAAGCAAAAGGTACTTGTAATATTAAGAAAACGAGGAAAGTCGTACTTGTGAGAAATGCACTTAATAATAACTGACCTCTAAAAAACCCTAAAAATGACTTTCTGATTATATTTGTAAATCTATTGCGGCGATGTTTGGGTACAATTTTTAAAATAAAGTTCCACAGCTTGTCTCCATCTAATAACATGAAGAAAGCCACAACTGCAATTAAGACAAAAGTCACAAAGTTCGTCATAAACCCTTGTAGAATAGTCAAACTAGTCACAAGACTTGAGACAGCTTGGTTCCGCAGTTGTTCTTCAATGAAACTTAAATCTATCTGCAAATTACGGCTTCGCAAAATTCCTTCTATTCGCTCTAATAGAGGTACTAAAGAATTTAAAAACGCAGTGATACTATCAATTAATTGTTGTCCTTGAGATAAAACCGTTAAGCCCACGGTAATTATCAGGCCGCCTATAATCACAATACTGAGCAAAAAAACAAGACCAACAGCTACACCGTGGGGTAAAAAACGCCGCAGCCCTTGTACGGGATAGCTGAGTAAAAAGGCCAAAATTGCAGCGAATGTGAAAATAACAATGACTGCTTCAAAATAAGCTAAAAGCTGTACAATTGCCCAGCCAGAAGCAACTAAAAGCAAAAAGCGGACTAACGCCAGATTATTTAATCGCTCCCAAAGATTCTTGGCTTCAAAGCCGCTCATATGCTGTTTAGGGTGAATTATAGATGGTAGATTTGCCTAGCAGTTGCATTTAAGCACAAAGTTAGACTTCATTGCTAGAGCATATTGACCTTAAACATACAGAGGCTAAGGAGCGATCGCTACCTCCCTAAAGCATATATCTGAGCTTTTCTAACTCATCGTCCTAAATCATGCATCTCGTTAATTACTGTGGCACACTTTTGTGTCAACGCTTCCAATTCTTCTTTATTACTGGAACTGGGAGCATTAATCAAGTTACCAATTCTCACAGTTATGGGAACTGCGCGAGGTAAGGATGATCCTTTTTGTAAAATTCCTTCAGTACCCCAGACACTCACCGGCAATATTGGGGCTTTTGCTTTCGCCGCCAGTAGCAATGCGCCTCTTTTGGGGTCTGTAATTCGACCATCTGGGGTGCGAGTACCTTGTAAAAAAACACCGACAGCCCAGCCGTTATTGAGATATTCTAGGGCGGAACGGATGGCATTGCGATCGGCACTTCCTCGACTCACGGGATAAGCACCGTACAGTTTAATCGCTTGCGCCAAAACTGGGATTTTAAATAATTCTTCCTTAGCCATGTACGCCACAGGACGACGTACACAATTAGAGACAATCGGCGGATCAAAGTAACTAGCGTGATTACTTACTATCAGTAGCGGTTCTGATTGAGGGACATTTTCCGTACCATAAATCCGGCCCCGAAAGTAAGTGTGAAGCATGGGGCTGACGACTGACCATTTAAAGGCGTGGTAAAGTGCCAGACTGATCAACGGTTCGCGGTTTTTGTCCACAGAAGATAATACAAATCAAACTGAATTTAGCATACGCGATCGCAACACTCAGATCAAACGCAAAAATGCTATAGAGATGAATTACTTCATCTATTGGGGAACACTAAATCTAGAAATCTTTATAATTTAACAGTATGTTTCCCACTACAGTCAGTATTTCTGGATACAAGGTTAGCGAACAACTCTACAACGGTTCTCGAACCCTGGTTTATCGCGGTTATCGAGAAATTGACTCATTACCTGTAGTGATTAAATTGCTCAAAAATCCTTATCCGAGTTTCAGCGAACTCTTATCGTTTCGTAATCAGTACACCATAGCTAAAAATCTCAACTCACCTCTAATCATCCAAACCTACAGCTTGGAACCGTATCAAAATGGCTATGCTTTGGTAATGGAAGACTTTGGCGGGATTTCTCTTAAAGATTATTTCATCTCTGACCAGACGCGACATACCGATTTTCTACAAGAGTTTTTAAGAATTGCGATCGCACTGTGCAACACCTTAGATATACTCTACCGCGAACGGATTATTCATAAAGATATTAAACCCGCCAATATTCTAATTAATCCCCAAACCAAACAAGTTAAATTGATTGACTTTAGTATTGCATCTCTGCTACCACGAGAAACCCAAACGCTGATGAGTCCAAATGTATTAGAAGGGACACTCAGTTATTTATCACCAGAACAAACAGGCAGAATGAATCGAGGGATTGACTATCGAACTGATTTTTATGCTCTAGGTGTAACTTTTTACGAACTACTAACTGGAAGATTACCATTTAGAGCAAACGATCCAATGGAGTTACTAAATTGTCATATTGCCAAATATACCGAAAAAATTAAAAGCGAAGAAATTCCTCAAATATTTTCAGATATTGTCATAAAATTGATGAGCAAAAATGCTGAAGATCGCTATCAGAGCGCATTATGATTAAAATTTGATTTAGAAAAATGTTTACATCAGCTAAAAGAAACTGACACAGTTGATAACTTTGAAATTGCCAAATTTGATGTGTGCGATCGCTTTATTATCCCCGATAAACTCTATGGACGAGAAGCAGAAATAACCACCCTCCTTGAAGCCTTTGAAAGAGTTAGCAAAGTTGCAACTGAAATGATTCTGGTAGCTGGTTCTTCAGGCATTGGTAAAACTGCTGTTGTTAACGAAGTTCATAAACCGATTGTGCGCCAACGCGGTTATTTTATCAAAGGCAAATATGACCAATTTCAACGAAATGTTCCTTTCATCGCCTTTGTACAAGCATTCAGAAATTTAATAGATCAATTATTAACAGAAAGTACTACTCAAATTCAACAATGGAAAAGTAAAATCTTAGAAGCTTTAGGTGAAAATGGACAAGTTATTATTGAAGTTATTCCCGAATTAGAAATAATTATTGGCAAACAAACACCAGCCATAGAATTATCAGGAAGCGCATCACAAAATAGATTTAATTTATTATTTCAAAAATTTGCTCAAGTTTTTACCAGCGTTAAACATCCATTAGTAATATTTTTAGATGATTTGCAATGGGCTGATTTGGCATCGCTGAAATTAATGCAGTTATTAATAGCTGATACAAAGTACATTTTATTAATTGGTGCTTATCGAGATAATGAAGTAAACCCAGTACATCCGTTGATGTTGACTATCAGTGAGATGCAAAAAACAGCAGCAACTATTAACACGATTACTTTAGCACCATTAAGTCAAGGGGATGTGAATCAATTAATCGCTGCAACGCTGAAATGTTCAGAAGATTTAGCATTACCAATTTCAAAGATAGTCTATCAGAAAACTTCTGGTAATCCATTTTTTAATACTCAGTTTCTAAAATCATTATACCAAGATGGGCTAATTAAATTTAACTCGACAGAGGGCTGTTGGCAATGTGATATCACACAAATTAATCAGCAAGCAGTTACAAATGATGTTGTTGAATTCATGGTATTGCAATTGAGAAAGCTACCACAACCAACTCAAAATATTTTGAAATTAGCTGCTTGTATTGGAAATCAGTTTGATTTGAAAACATTAGCAGTTGTTTCAGAACAATCGCAAGTAGAAACCGCAACTAATTTGTGGAATGCATTGCATGATGGTTTAATTTTGCCTACAACTGAGGTGTATAAATTTTATCTTTGTGAGGGAAATCAAGCTATTGCTGAAGAAAGTTCTGAAATTGTTAACTATAAATTTTTACACGATCGCGTCCAAGAAGCTGCATACTCTCTTATCCCTGAAGAACAGAAAAAATCTACCCATTTACAAATAGGTAAGCTATTACTTCAAAACACACCTGAAATCAAAAAAGAAGAAAAACTTTTTGAAATTGTTAATCAGTTAAATATTGCATTAACACTGATTATTGATCCGATTGAACGAGAACAACTCCTCAAATTGAATTTAAAAGCAGGTAGGAAAGCACAATTGGCAACTGCTTATACATTAGCAGTTGAATATTTAACAATCGGCTTAGAACTTTTACCTTATGAGAGTTGGTATAGCCAGTATGAGCTAACACTATTACTATATCAATCCATTACAGAAGTACTTTGTCTGAATGGTGACTTTGAACGCATGGAACGTTGTGCAACTGTCGTTATCCAACAAGCAAAAACCCAACTCGAAAAAATTACTATTTACAATGTCAAAATTCAAGCTTACATGGCACAGGCACAGCATAAGAATGCTTTGGAAATTGCACTGACTGTTCTTCAATCAATAGGAGTGGAACTACCTCAACAAGTCAATCAAACTGATATCGAGTCTGAACTGGAACAAACAAAATGTCTTTTGGCAGATAAACCAGTGATGGATTTACTAGAACTGCCAAAAATGACGGATGAGAATATTCTGGCAGCAATGCGAATTTTGTCGAGCATTATGTCAGCAGCTTACCAAGCAAATCCCCCATTATTTCGAGTAATTGTATTTAAACAAGTTCAATTATCAATTCTCTATGGTAATGCTCCAGAATCTACCTATGCTTATGCTAGCTATGGACTTCTACTCTGCGGTGTTTTAGGAGAAATTGATACAGGATATGAATTTGGGGAAATGGCATTACTGCTACTTGAACGTTTAAATGCCTTCAAAGTTAAATCAAAAACTCTATTTGCAGTAAATTGTTTTATTCGACATTGGAAATCGCCTGTTAAAGACACTTTAAATCCTCTTTTACAAGCCTATACGAGTGGTTTAGAAACTGGTGATATTGAATATGCTGTAATGTCCGCCTATGTTTTTGGCAGATATGCTTATTTAAGTGGTCATGGTTTAGAGGAATTAGCCCAATCTATGGGAAACTATGGCACAATTATGCACCAGTTTAAGCAAACTACCTATTTGAATTTCAATAGCATCTACTATCAATCAGTTTTAAATTTGTTAGGGATGTCAGATAATCCTTGTTTTTTAATTGGCGAAATTTATAATGAAGTCGCAATGTTACCTGTGCATCAAGCTGCCAATCAAACTAGTATTATTTGTCAGCTTCATTTTTGTAAATTGCTTTTATGTTATCTCTTTGGTAATTATCAAGAAGCACTGAAAAATGTCGCTGTTGTAGAGAAATATTTAACTAGCGTGACTGGATTAGTGCTAATTCCAACCTTTTATTTTTATAAATCTTTGACTAATTTAGCCTTATATAAAGACTGCTCAATAACTGAGCAAAAATTAATTATTGAGCAAGTAGCAGAAGCTAATAAAAAACTCAAAAAATGGGCAGAGAGTGCGCCACAGAATTATGCTCACAAATACAACTTGGTAGAAGCTGAAAGCTTTCGGATATTAGGACAAAAAATTGAAGCAATAGAATTGTACGATCGCGCCATATCTCTTGCCAAAGAAAACGCCTACATTCAAGAAGAAGCACTTAGCAACGAACTAGCAGCCAAATTCTACCTCGACTGGGGCAAAGAAAAAATCGCCCAAGTCTATATACAAGAAGCATACTACTGCTACGCCCGTTGGGGAGCTAAAGCCAAAGTTAATCACCTAGAAAAAACTTATCCCCAACTACTCCAACCCATCTTGCAACACCAACGAATCAATTTCAATCCCTTAGAAACCATTGCTTTTCGTGGCACCGCCTCATCTTCTAGTACTGGTAGCACTAGTATTGCTGATGTTCTGGATTTTACCTCTGTTTTCAAAGCTGCTCAAGCTATTTCCAGTTCTCTAAAATCAGATCAACTCATTGCCAGCCTTACTCGCATTATCCTAGAAAGCTCTGGCGCGAAAAAAGTTGTACTAATTCTTCCCCAAGAGGAGGATACTTGGGAAGTTAAAGCAATTACCTGTATCGAGCATGAGGAAATACAAACTATCCTCAATTCACAATTACTAGATAATTGTCAAGATATTCCTGTAAAAATTATCATTTATGTCAAAAATACTCAACAAACAATTGTTATAGACAATTGCAAAACAGATATTCCTGGGGTAATTGGGAAATATATGTTGGAACATCAACCTAAGAGTGTTTTGTGTGTCCCGATTATTAATCAAGGGGATTTGGTAGGAATTCTCTACCTAGAAAATAGCTTAACTCAAGGGGTTTTTACTAGCGATCGCCTCAGCGTAATTAACCTTCTTTCATCTCAAGCTGCAATATCTCTAGAGAATGCTCGACTGTATCAACAAGCTGGGCAAGTATTACAAGACTTACAACAAGCACAATTACAAGTTGTCCAAAGTGAGAAAATGTCGGCACTGGGCAATTTAGTTGCAGGGGTAGCCCATGAGATGAACAATCCTTTGGGCTTTATTTCTGCCAGTCTCCAACAAGCTAAACCCACTATTGCAGATATTGTTGAACACTTAAAACTATATGAAGAAAGTCTACCCAATGCCAGCGATAAAATCAAAAGCCATGCCGAAGATATTGACTTGGATTATAGTTTATCAGACTTACCCAAGATAATTGATTCTATGACAATGGCGTGCGATCGCCTCCGCAACATCAGTACCAGTCTCCGCACTTTCTCCCGTGCTGACAAAGATTACAAAGTGCCGTTTAATATCCACGAAGGTATCGACAGCACGATTTTAATTCTCAAACATCGTCTGAAAGCTAATGAAGAACGTCCAGAAATTGAAGTGGTCACTGATTACGGTAATTTGCCCCAGATTGAATGTTTTCCTGGGCAATTAAATCAGGTATTTATGAATATTCTGGCAAATGCCATTGATGCGCTAGATGAATCAAATATGGGACGGACTTTTGAGGAAATTAAGGATAATCCCAATAAAATTACAATTCAAACCTCGGTAGAAAGTGAAGGCGTGAAAATTGCGATCGCAGATAATGGTCAGGGAATCGATGAAAAAGTGAAAGAAAAGATATTTGACCACTTATTTACTACAAAAGGCGTGGGTAAAGGTACGGGGTTAGGATTAGCGATCGCTCGGCAAATCGTCGTAGAAAAACATGGCGGAGTGATTGAGGTAGATTCTAGACCAGGCAAAGGTACTGAATTTGTGATCCAGCTACCGCTGTAGCACATACATCCATCTGCACATCCATACGAACTTTCAGGAAATCTTCAGCCTAAATATTTATCTCTGCTTTATGCTTACTCAATTTAGACAAACCCTTCAGAAACAGTGGTGTGTCCGTTTCGTTAAGAATCGCCCCACCTCACTTACCCACAAAACATTAATTAATATGGCACTACGAGTAATGGGGGTGGTACTCGTGTCTGCTGGGGTGAGCTATATCCATGTCATATCCCGTTTGGAAGCCGAGACGCAAACCCAGCTAGAAAAGTACATCAGCGGGCGGGGAGAGCAAGAAAGCAACATCTTTCAACTCGCACAGGATAACCTCATTTTCCTGCGCGAGCGGCTTTTACAGGAATTCAAGCAACCCACTAATATTGATTTCCAGGCTGAATTTGAGCGACAGTATTTTTCCTGGAACGATGGTACCCGACGCAATTTTCCCCAAAATCGACCGTTCAAAGACTTTGATTCGACTCGATATGCCGGATTATACATTGGTCGAAATGTGCAAATCACTGAAGAACTAAAACAGCGTCTGTTAAAAGCTAACACCCTGGTTAGTGCCTACGGGGCCGCTTGGTCTAATCGGTTTGTTGATACCTATTTCGTTACACCAGAAAATGCAGCAGTTAATTATTGGAGAGGGCTGCCGATTGCATTAGAGGCACCGCCTGATATCTTCAATCCGAAAGAAGAATATTTTTATATTGCCGATCCTGAACACAACCCATCTCGATTATCTAGGTGGACAGGTGTTTATCTCGATCCAAGTATAAATGTCTGGATGGTTTCGGCAGTTGTACCAGTCTATGAGGGCGATCGCTTCTTGGGTATTGTGGGACATGATGTGGTATTAACCCAACTGATGGAGCATACAATCCAGGATCAATTACCAGGCACTTACAATCTCATTTTTCGCTCAGACGGTCGTTTAATTGCCCATCGCCATTGCACTGCACAAATTCAGCAAGCTCAAGGTCAACTCAAAATCGATGCAATCAACGATCCCCATCTCAACCGTATTTTTCAGCTAGTGACAAACGCTAAACCCAAAACCCACGTCCTGGAAAATAGCCAAGACCGTGAATATTTAGCAGTGACTCGCTTACAAGGCCCAGACTGGTATTTTGTCACAGTCTATCCCAAATCACTGCTATCGGGGGCAGCATGGAATACGGCTCAATTTATCTTAATTTCCGGTGCAGTAGCGCTGCTTGTTGAAGTGTTGTTGCTCTTGTCGGTATTGCGCCAACAAATCGCTAAACCCCTTCAGCAATTAACCGCCGCTAGTAACCAACTTGCTAACGGTGACTTTGCGATCGATCTCGATACCACACGACAGGATGAATTGGGAGGACTTGCTAGTTCTTTCAACAGCATGGCAAGTCAGTTAAAGACTTCTTTCATCCAACTAGAAGAGGTAAACAATGCGTTAGAGCTAAGGGTTGAGGAGCGGACAACAACATTACAAAAGACACTTGAAGAACTACGTCGGACTCAAGCCCAGATGATCCAGAGTGAAAAAATGTCAGCCTTGGGGCAATTGGTAGCAGGCGTGGCACATGAGATCAATAATCCTGTCAACTTCATTCACGGCAACCTCACCCATATACAGAATTACGCCCAAGATTTGTTGGAATTTATTCAACTGTATCAGTCTCACTATCCCAATCCAGTTGCTGAAATTCAAACTGAGGCTGAAGAATTGGATCTGGAATTTATTCGAGATGATCTGCCCAAGATGCTGTCTTCGATGAAAATTGGCACTAATCGCATTCGCGAAATTGTGCTATCACTCCGCAATTTCTCCCGTTTAGATGAAGCGGAATTTAAAGCGGTTGATATTCATGAGGGCATTGATAGTACATTATTAATTTTGCAACATCGTCTGAAAGATCAACCGCAGCGTCCAGCAATAGAAGTGGTAAAAAACTATGGTAATTTACCTCCAGCGATCTGCTACCCCGGCCAACTCAATCAGGTATTTATGAATATTTTTTGTAATGCGATTGATGCGTTAGAAGATGCAAATCAGCACCGCACGCCTACAGAAATTGCTTCACATCCCAACACAATTTGGATTCATACTTGCTTGGTATCTGAAAACCAAATCAAGATTGCGATCGCAGATAATGGTTTTGGAGTTCCAGACACAACTTTAACAAGATTATTTGACCCCTTTTTCACAACTAAAGATGTGGGTAAGGGATCTGGATTGGGTTTATCTATCAGCTATCAAATTGTGACTGAACTACATCAAGGTAAACTTGATTGTAATTCCATATTAGGAAAGGGCGCAGAATTTGTCGTAACCCTACCGATAGAAGCTAAAAAAAATTAACCAGGTAAATCAGCAGCACTCTGGATGTTTTGTAATATTAAATCAGGGCTATTACGTTTAACCAAGCCAGTTAGCACTTTACCAGGGCCAACTTCCATTACTCGCTCGATACCGTTAGCTGGTAATTGCAGACAAATTTCTCGCCATCTTACAGAACCAGTCATTTGTTGGTTCAGGCGCTGCTTTAAAATCTTGGCATCAATAGACGGAATTGGTTCTACATTAGACAAAACTGGTACAACAGCTGGCTGAAATTCCACAGATTCTAGAATGTCTTGGAATTCAGCAGCCGCTGGTGCTATTAAATGTGAATGAAATGCTCCAGAAACTTTTAGGGGAATAGCACGCTTTGCTTTAACTTGAGTCATCACCGCTTGTACAGCCTCAGTCGTGCCTGAAATTACCACCTGAGCCGAACTATTATCATTTGCCAGCACTACATCAGGCGTTTCGGCAATAACTTTTTCCAACTGTTCGCGGTCAAAGTTCATCAAAGCTGCCATCATACCACCGACGGCACTATCCATGAGTTCTGCACGACGCTTTACTAGATATAAACCAGCCGACCACTCAAAGACACCCGCTACATAAAGGGCAGAATATTCTCCCAAACTGTGACCCGCAACTAAATCTGGCTGGTGTCCTCGTTCTCGGAGAAGGTCAGCAAGAATGCTTTCTACCACATAAAGAATTGGCTGAGTGTATAGCGTCTGTGATAACTTCTCTTCTTCGCTTTGACAGATTTCTGTTACAGACCAGCCCAAAATTTCCTCAGCTTGGGCAAATTTGTTTTTAGCGGATGGTATATCTAATAAGTCCATTCCCATTCCCAGCGCTTGGGAACCTTGTCCGGGAAACACCCATGCAGTTTTTGTCATTTGTCATTTGTCATTTGTCATTGGTCATTTGTCATTGGTCATTGGTCATTTGTACTTAGCTTTGCCGTTGTCACAGCCTCTCGTAGAGAAGTATTGGTCATTAACAAAGGACAAATGACTAAGGACTAAAGACAAAATATTTATCTTCCCCATTTAAAAATTGCTGCGCCCCAGGTAAGACCGGCACCAAAGCCGGATGTAGCAACAATGTCATTGGGTTTTATTTTGCCTTGCCGTACTGCTTCATCTAAAGCTAAGGGGATGGAAGCCGCAGAGGTATTGCCGTACTGGGCAAGATTACTGATAACTTTATGTTCTGGGATATTTAGGCGTTGGGCAACGGCATCGATAATCCGCTGATTGGCTTGATGCAACAGCAGCCAATCTATTTGATCAACGCTGAGGTTGGCTTGAAACAATGCTTTATCAATAATTTCTGGCACTTTTTGCACAGCAAAGCGGTAGACTTCTTTGCCGTTCATAGTAATCGGTTGGTAAGTGCCTTTAGTGATATTTACACCAGTGAGCAGTTCTTGGGAAGTGCCTGCGTAGGCAAGATTAAGGTGATGGTTTTGAGTGCCATCACTTTTAAGTGCAAATCCTAATAAGCGATCGCTTTTGTCAGCCTGTAATACTACTGCCCCAGCACCATCACCAAACAGTACACAAGTGCGCCGATCTTGCCAATCTACCCAGCGAGAGAGGATATCTGCCCCTATCAACAGTACATTTTTATAGACACCTGTTCTAATGTATTGGGCTGCTGTAACCAGACCAAACACAAAGCCAGAGCAGGCAGCTGTCAAGTCAAAGGCCACTGCATTGGTAGCTCCCAATTGAGCCTGTACTTGACAAGCACTACCAAACAAATCATCGGGGGTGGAAGTCGCTAGCAGAATCAGGTCTAGGTCTTCTGGTTTAATGCCCGAAGCTGCGATCGCCTGACTGCTAGCGGCAGTAGCGAGTACACTCAAGGACTCAGACGGCAGCGCTAATCGCCGTTGACGAATTCCAGTTCTTGTGGTAATCCATTCGTCTGATGTTTCAACTAATTCACTTAATGTTTGGTTGTGTAGTGAAGTTGCTGGTACTGCCGAGCCACTTCCGGTAATTGCTATGCCTAAATTTTGCACTCCTAATCTCCCAAGCTATCAGCTTTTTGTCCTTTGTCCTTTGTCCTTTGTCCTTTGTCCTTTGTCCTTTGTCAGTTGTCCTTTGCCAGTTGTCCTTTACAAATGACCAATGACTAATGACTAATGACCAATGACCAATGACTAATGACAATGACTAACCGCTCTCGCGCTCTAGGATATATTGGGACTGAATTCGTTGTAGCACCTGGTTGTCAACAGCTTCTTTTGCCATCCGAATTGCATTAAAAATTGAAGGAGCTTGCGAACTACCGTGGCCGATAAAACAGACTCCTGCCACGCCTAACAGCAAAGCGCCACCATGTTCTGCATGATCCATTCGCTGTTTAACCCGCTTCAGGTTTGGTTTTAATAATGCTGAACCAATTTGACCATGCAATCCTTGGGGTAATTCTTCCCGCAGAATTTGCAGAATCACTTCTCCGACGGCTTCGGCAAATTTTAATAATACATTACCGACAAATCCATCGCAGACAATCACATCAAAGCGACCGGAAAGCACATCACGCCCTTCCGCATTGCCAATAAAATTAATTTGGGAATTTTCGCGTAGCAGTTGGTGAGCGCGAACAGCTGCATCGTTGCCCTTAGAGTCTTCTTCACCGATATTCAGCAAACCCACTTTAGGCTCGGTTGTACCCAAGACATACTGACTGTAAGCCGAACCCATGACGCCAAACTGCTCTAAAAATTTGGGGCGGCAATCTACGTTTGCGCCAACATCAAGTACCAGCACTGGCTTACCAGCAATAATCGTGGGGAAAACTGTCCCGATGGCTGGGCGATCAATTCCTGGTAATCGTCCTAAGCGGAGCAAAGCTGATGCCATCGCTGCCCCAGAGTGGCCAGCAGAAAATACGGCATCTGCCTTTTCCTGCTTGACCAAATCCATAGCCACATTAATAGAAGCCTTGCGTTTGCGTCTAACTGCATTTAAAGGCTCCTCATCCATTGCGATCGCTTCCTCCGCAGGAACGATCTCCATCTGCCCTAAACTTGTTTTTGGTGGCAAGGCAGCTTCTATTTGTTGGGGATCACCAACCAACAATATATCTACACCCAATTCTTCCCGTGCTCGCAATGCGCCAGCAACGATTTCACCGGGTGCGTGATCCCCTCCCATTGCGTCAATTGCGATCCTTACGCGAGTCGATCTCATTGCTAAGAGCTTCTAGAAACCTTACAAATTTTACCAGATGGCTTTGCCGAAAAAGCTTAACTTTCTGACCGCCAAATTATTTCTGTTACTATTGCAACAATTTTTACTGGCAAGCTCAAGATAGCACGAATTTGGGTATTGGGGATTGGGGATTGGGGATTGGGCATTGGGCAATTCAATTTTAGATTTTGAATTTTAGATTTTGGATTAAATTTCAATCTAAAATCCAAAATCCAAAATCTAAAATCTAAAATTCTTACTCCCCAGCACCTAGTACCCAATCCACTAGCATCCGAACGCCGTAGCCAGTTGCCCCTGAGCTGTTGTAGCCATTTTCTTTATCTGCCCACACTGGGCCAGCAATATCTAAATGTGCCCAAGGGGTTTCTTTAACAAATTGTTTAAGGAAAAGGGAAGCGGTAATAGCACCACCTGGACGCGGGCCTGTATTTTTCATGTCCGCAATCCCAGACTTTAGCCCTTCAAAATATTTTTCTTCCATTGGCATCCGCCAAATCTTTTCCCCTGAAGTTTGGGCGGCTTTCTCGATCTGGGAAGCGACAGCATCATCGGGAGTGTACAATCCCGCAATATCATCACCCAAGGCAATGACGTTAGCACCAGTCAAGGTGGCTAAATCAACGATCGCATCTAATCCCAATTTGTCGGCATACACCAAGGCGTCTGCTAGGGTTAAACGTCCTTCAGCATCGGTGTTGTTCACTTCGATTGTTTTGCCGTTTGATGCTGTGAGAATGTCTCCAGGACGCATGGCGCGACCGCTAATCATGTTTTCAGCCACCGCCGAGATAAAGTGAACCTCAACATTTGGCTTAATTTGAGCAATTGCTTTTGCCGCGCCCAAGGTAGCAGCTGCACCGCCCATATCCATTTTCATGGTTTCGATGCCGCTACCAGCACCTTTAATGTTGAGTCCACCAGAATCGAAGGTTACACCTTTGCCAATAATTGCTAGTTTCTTTTTGGGTGTACCTTCTGGTTTGTAAGTCAGGTGAATGAATTTAGGTGGCAACTCGGAAGCTTGCGCTACTCCCAAAAAAGCACCCATACCCAACTTTTCACAATCTTCTTTTTCTAAAATTTCTACTTGTAAGCCGTACTCTTTTGCGATCGCTTGAGCAGTTTCCGCCAAAGTAATTGGTGTTACTGCGTTAGCTGGTGCTGCTACTAACTGCCGTGCCAAATTTACCCCAGAAACAATTTGATTGGCGCGGGTGATGGCTGCTTCTTGTCCACCGAATCCTAGTAAATCTACGGTTTCTATTTGTGAACCTTTCTCTTCCGGTTCTGATTTAAAGCGAATATCTTGGTAAAGCGCTAATTCGACACCTTCTGCGATCGCTTGGGCACTAGCGGCTGGATCATTGTTCCACAATGGGAAACTAAATCCCAGAATTTTGCTTTTTTGCTTTTTTCCTACCCTGGCTACAGCAGCAGCAGCACGGCGCAGAGTGTCGAGTTTTAGTGCATCTGGTTTTCCTAAACCTACGATAATCAATTTACGCACTGGGCTATCAGCATTTACACGGGTGAAGATTGCACTGTTAGCTTTTCCTTTAAATTCTTCTTCTGTAATTAGTTCTTTTAAGACCCCAGAAAACTTTTGATCTAAAGTTGCCAGTTCTCCGGTTAACTCTACTGCATCTTCAAATAATCCAATTGCCAAACTATCGCCTGCCCACTCTAGCAAAGGCTTATCACTAAGTTGAATTGTCATTTTGGGATTTTGTGTAAATATTCCTTCCTGTACCAGTATTGCTCAAAATTTTTGTTTCATGGTATTGGGCATGGGGAATTGGGCATTGGGCATTGGGGGAGCAGGGATCAGTGGCTATAATTTAGCAAATTGGTATAAATAGGACTTGTAAGAGAGTCTTTGATACTCATTAATCCACCTCGGAACTCCGTTAACGAGTCTTTGATACTCATTAATCCACCTCAGAACTCCATTAATGAGTCTTTGATACTCGTTAATCCACCTCGGAACTCCATTAATGAGTCTTTGATACTCATTAATCCACCTCG
>NZ_JBDNJQ010000170.1:0-17468 GCF_051172895.1 Nostoc sp. CALU 1950
TGTTAAGCATACCGCCAGCGTTCATCCTGAGCCAGGATCAAACTCTCCGTTTTGTATTGGAAAGCTCTATAGCTCAATTAGCTGCTCTTTTAAAACTTCAGCTTAGTTCTCTTTATTTGCTTGACGCAGGCCACTTGTTGTATAATGGCTTTCAAACTATAATATTTTCAAGGTTCGGTGTCCTTCAGGCGTCGCTCTTTCGCGCTCCGCTTCAGGCACTTATTCAATATAGCGAACCTACCTCTTTGTGTCAACTACTTTTTCCAAAATATTTTGGGATTGTTTCTTCGTCACTATCAAAGCCTTAGGGAGTAAGGGTTTTAGGCTATAGTATTGCTGGATGTCACTAAGGAAGCAATTAAAGTTGTGAGGAATTCTGGTATTTTGCCGCCCTGGTTGGTTTTAGATCCACTGTTGCGTGGCTGGTTGATGGAGGATATTGGCAGGGGCGATCGCACCACAAATACCCTACTAATAGAAGATGTGACTCTAGGCTCTGCTAAATGGATCGCTAAAGCTTCAGGGATAATTGCTGGCTTACCAGTTGCAGCTAGGGTGTTTCAAATTTTGAATGAAAAAGTCAGCTTTGTGGCGGTTGCGGCTGAAGGCGGATGGTGTGAGCCGGGACAGGTAGTAGCTGAAATTCATGGTTCGCTGGATGCGCTGCTGATGGGGGAACGGGTGGCGCTCAATTTGGCTATGCGGTTGAGTGGGATTGCCACGCTCACTAATATATATGTAGAGAAAATTGCAGATTTACCTGCTCAGTTGGTGGATACGCGTAAAACTACGCCAGGGCTGAGACTGTTGGAAAAGTACGCGACTGCTTTGGGTGGGGCGATTAATCACCGTATGGGTTTGGATGATGCAGTGATGATTAAGGATAATCACATTACGGCGGCTGGGGGAATTGGAGAAGCTGTTATGCGTATTCGTTCTCAGATTCCTTATCCCTTGACTATAGAGGTTGAGACAGAAAGTTTAGAGCAGGTGAAAGAAGCTTTGAAGTATAAGGCTGACATTATTATGTTGGACAATATGCCTTTGGATATGATGCGTCAGGCGGTGGAGTTGATTCGCCAGCAGGATAGCCGAGTGAAAATTGAAGCTTCGGGGAATGTGACTTTGGAAACGATTCGCGCCGTGGCGGAAACGGGTGTTGACTATATTTCTAGCAGTGCGCCGATTACTCAATCGAAGTGGCTGGATTTGAGTATGAGGATTGTACTTTAAATAAAATGAGGCGAATCATCTTACTGCAAAGTCGGTGTAATGTCGCATTTTTGGAGGATCAAAGCCTAAAACAATGTCTTCTTTGGGGACACTGAGTTCAACCAACTGGTTTGCAATCCTAACTTCAGTACTATCTTGTTGAATCCAAATCTTGCGATCGATAATGTCGAGGTGAAGGACAGTGCCATACAGTCGCTTTGAGCCACACCAACCAACGTAGACTAGTTGGTAGTGGTAGCGTTCCGTATCGAAAATAGTTTGGGCTTGGATGCGATCGTCCCACACGAGTTTAGCGCGTTCTGTTAGCAGGTTTTGGATGTGTTGTCGGTATTCGTTGACGGTAGCTATTGTTGAATTACCTCCCCATCAATATTGTAAATCAACAGGAAAAACTGATTTTACCGAATCAATTACCTAATTCTTACTTTCCTTTTAAGGCTCTTTGGCGATTACCTGGTAAAAATCCAAATACTTTTGATAGTATCGGTGGCAAGAATGGTCTGACTAAGGTTGGTAAGTTATTCATAATTGCTTCTGTCAATTTATTTAGAATACCCAAGGTTTCCTCAACCCAAGTAGGCTGTCTTTGACTAATTTCCATATTTACCAAAAAAAGCTTTTCTTCTAAATTTCCTCTTTCTTCATGATAGTAATTAAAATCATTGTTACTTAGCTTTCCTGCATTGTGCCAATTAGAAACATCATCTCCTAATTTCTCAGTGATAGAATAAATCTTAGCATGATGTTCTGAATTTTCTAAATCTTCAGGAGAGTATCTATGAATTTCCAAAATCCAGAATCCTTGCTTTTGGTGTATCTTAGACTTAAGTAAATCGATTTCATTAAAAGCTCTTTGGAAAGCAACTTGAATTATTTTCGTACTCATAAATAGCTACGATATGGAATAAATTATCTCAACATTACACTTAAAGGAAAGAGCAGATAAGTGTTATATTTATTGTTTTGACACATATCCAATTATTTTCCCATAGAAAAAATACTGAGTTGATTTATACACTCACTAAATAAAAGTACTTAATCTATCGCACCAGCTTTGCTCAAGCTAGGATGCGAAATAAGAAGAGCAAGAAAAAAGCGATCGCTAACTCATCCTCTAAGAATTACCTGAGAATCATTGCAATGGTTACACAGTTACCATCTTCCACCCAAAAAGGCATTATTTACCCTGACAGCGATGGACAGCCAATGGCAGACAATACTAAGCAGTTTGAATTAATTGTCTGGATTAAAAATAATTTAGAACTGCTGTTTGGCAATGTTCCAAATGTGTTTGTCGCTGGAGATTTATTGTGGTATTCGGTGGAAGATGATAACAAGCTCCGCCAAGCTCCTGATGTGATGGTAGTATTTGGTAGACCAAAAGGATACCGAGGTTCTTATCAACAGTGGCTTGAAGACAACATTCCCCCACAGGTGGTATTTGAGATTTGGTCGCCTGGAAACCGAATCTCTAAAATGGCGAAAAAATTAGAGTTTTATGAGCGCTACGGTGTGGAAGAATATTATCTGTATGAACCTGATGTGGTTGACTTGACAGGCTGGCAGCGACGGAACTCAAGATTAGAAGTGATTGACCAAATGGTTGGTTGGGTCAGCCCTCGATTGGGGGTGCGTTTCGAGTTGACTGAAGAAGAACTGCAAATTTATCGTCCTGATGGCGATCGCTTTCTGACTTTTTTGGAACTAGACCAACAACGACAGCAAGAAAGACAACGAGCAGAACAAGCTGAAGCCCAGTTAGAAGCTCTCCGTACTTTACTACAAGAACGCGGGATTAATCCAGACCAATTGTGATCGAATTTAATTTACAAGTCTCAGAAAATAGCGATCGCCTTAAACAACAGTTTTACTAATTTGCAGTCCCATGATCACTAAGTCCCGTTCAACGCTGTCAAGTTCGGCAACTTTAGGCAAATGTCCCCAGCGCTGAAAACCAAATGTCTCAAAGAGTTTTAAACTGGGCTGATTGTGGGCAAAAATGAAGCAGATTAGGCTCTTTAGACCCAAATTAGGACTTTCGCTAATTGCTTGTGCTAAAAGTTGCCGTCCCAAACCACACCGATGAAAGCTAGGGGCTATGTAAATACTAATTTCGGCAGTCTTACTGTAGGCGGGGCGCCCATAAAATGATTGGAAACTAAGCCATCCAGCGATTACTCCGTCTACTTCGATTACCCAAAGTGGTCTTTGTGAAGGCGATCGCCCCTTAAACCAAGCAAGGCGACTTTCCACAGATACTGGTTCTAAGTCAGCGGTTGCCATGCGGCTGGGAACTGCGGCATTGTAAATTGCCACAATTGCAGGCAAGTCAGTTTCAGTCGCATGGCGAATAGTCATTGTTACCGTGTCAAACAAATCTTCAGAAAATATTCAAAAATAATACAGTGTTAACAGTAGCAATTTTACGGCTTCTATCGTAATTCTCACAGATACTTTGTCACATAGGGGCCTCGTACTTTACATAAGATAATGGTTAACCCTACTGCAAGTATGCGATGCACCACTACGGAAGACACCACAGTTGCTATAACTAAAGGAAAATTCCAACGGACTACCTACTGTATTTTGTGTAAGAAAGAAATTTTATAACTCCTTACTTCTAAAGTATAAGCTTTTATTCCTAACGTATCATTCATTATTCATCCTACAGAAATAGATCATCTTACCATGTCAGGAAAAATCAGCTTTTTTCTCTAGATATTTATATATCTTTTTTGTCCAATTGAGATAATTTAATTTTTTAATTTGGCAATGATAAATATTTGATTAACGTTGTAATTTTAAGCTTTCCATCAGATTGGATAATCTTAAATCCTTTAACGGCAAGACTTACAATTAATTTCATTATGACTGTATATACATAGAAATCAGGATTGTATATAACAATCAATAAGCTGTATTTTGTAACCATATTTACAAGGAGCTTATTTAAATTCGTAGTAATCAGCACAATTTCTATATATAGCTAAAGACAGAGGTAGTTACCATGTATGAATCTTTATAATTAAAATAAAAATAACTCTAGCTATATAAAATAAGTAAAAATATTATGTCTATTAAATGTTTAAATATTAATGATAAATTAAGTAGTACTCCAGATAGTAATATTTCAAATATTGTTGAAATAGCGCTTTTTATAGATAAAATAAAAAATAGTATTTGGCTTTTTGGTATTCCATCTTGGCTTTTCGGAATAACCGATAGAAGTATAGCTGCATTTGCCGATGGTTCTTTATCTGCTATAGAAATATTTCAGCTATTTACAGCCTCTTTCTTTTTTATGAGTTGGCTATATTTAAAACCAGAAGAAAGCTTCAATAGCAATGATTTAGACCCCAGCCAATATCAAGAATATCTCGCTCGTACTCAAGCTAAAAAGCTTCAAATAAGAAAGTTACACATGATTAGCCAGGAGTATATTTTACCTTTCCCCTATATTTGCCAAATTTATCATCTATTGAACTTAAAACATTTAGAAACAGTTCATAGATTTAGCCTTAATAATCTTAAAATTCTTAATATCAGCCAGTTTCAAACTACAAATGTTGGTGGTAAAATCACATTTCAAACGATATTAGATTCACCAGCTAATCCTTTGAGAATTTGGCGACAGCCAACTGTGGAGGTAGATTTAATATTACATACTCCCTACACTGTTGAACTAAGTATTCCAGTCTATAATCACAAAAGGATAATTGTGATATTTCATGCTTTCCCTTTAAATGACTCAGAGCATCAATTGTTTATAGATATTTATAGTGACTTAGAGTGGCCAAAGCCATTATTACAAATAATATTGCATTTTGCTTCTTGTTTGACACTTTTTGAAGATTTGCCGTATCTCAGAGCTTTAGCTGAGAAAAATATAGAGCGTTTATTCAACTTAAGTAGGACTTCAAATCACGAGAGTGCGTTACTGTTTAAAAGGTTTGTTGAGCTATATGGATCGAGTGGAGAAGCAACTAAATTACTTGAGGGTAGGGAAGAAGGTTAGGAGACGCGATTAATCGCGTCTGTACAGGAGTTAGGAGTTTAAAACTTCTAACTCCTAATTTTACTTAGTTAAGCGCGTGCTAGTAATGGGGCAGCTGCTAGTAAGGTTTTGGTATAAGGATGCTGAGGATTGGCAAAAATCTTTTTTGTAAGACCGAGTTCGACAATTTTACCGCCATTCATTACGGCAATACGATCGCACAAAAATCGAGCTAACCAAAGATCGTGAGTGATGAATAGATAAGTTAACTCAAACTCTTCTTTTAATTGCAACATCAAATCCAGCACTTGCGACTGCACACTGGCGTCTAACATACTCACGGGTTCATCACAGATTAAAAGTTTAGGGTGAGTAATCAAAGCACGAGCGATCGCTACTCTTTGCTGTTGTCCACCAGACAAATCCGATGGATAACGCTCATAATACACTTCTGGCGGTGTTAACCCAACTTTATTTAGCATCCACAAAACCTGTTCTTTTGCTTTGACAGGATTGGCTAAATTGTGGATAAATAAAGGATCGGCGATACTCTGTCCCACTGTCATCGCTGGATTGAGACAAGCATGAGGATCTTGAAAGATCATTTGTATTTGTCGCCGTGAAGAACGAATTTCTTGACGCGACAGTTTAGTTAAATCCTGTCCTAAAAACTCAACTTTGCCACTAGTGGGACGAATTAGTTGCAAGATTGTTCGTGACAGTGTGCTTTTACCACAACCTGATTCGCCTACTAAACCGAGAATTTCTCCTGGATAAAGATCCAAGTTAATTCCATCTACTGCTTTAATTGTCTGCGCTTGTGTGTTAAGCAGTCGTTCTATAAAGTTAGGTTCGATGGTGTAGTGTTGCTTAAGTTCTGTAACACTCAAAATTGGGGATTGCTGATTAATAATCGGTAATTGCTTTTCTCCGTCATTGGCAATTATCAATTCTCCACTATCATTTACTGCTTGAATATGTAAAGCTGCTTTTAAAAGCGATCGCGTGTATTCATGTTGAGGTTGCCTAAATACGGTTTCTGTAGCACCCATTTCGACCATCTTGCCGTTGTACATCACGCCAATGCGATCGCAATACTCAGCCACCATTGCTAAATCATGAGAAATCAGCAACAGTCCCATGTTTTCTTCACCGCACAGGCGGGTTAATTCTGTCAATATCTGCGCGGAGACGGTGACATCTAAACTGGTGGTGGGTTCATCGGCAACAATTAACTTGGGGTTGAGGAGTAAAGCTAAAGCGATCGCTACCCGTTGTCGCATTCCGCCGCTAAACTCATGAGGATACTGATTCCAACGACTAGCTGGAATATTCACCTTTGCCAAAGTAGCAAGTGCTTTTTCTTTGGCTTCCCGCGTTGATAATTGTGGTGAGTGCGCCTGGAGGGTTTCGATACAATGCTTACCAATCGTCATCAGTGGATCGAGACGTGTCATGGGATCTTGAAAAATTAACGCGATCGCCTCTCCCCGAAATTTCCGCAACTGGTTGGGTATCAAGTCAAACACTGATTGTCCTTGAAATGTCACCCGTCCCTCAACACGACTAGAGGCTGGTAGTAAACGCATTACTGCCCGTCCGATAGTTGATTTACCACAACCTGACTCTCCCACCAATCCCATTCTTTCACCTGGTTTCAAGGTGAAAGATACATCATCAACCGCCCAGCTTGCTTCTTCTCCACTCCGTGCAGGATAGGCAACTCGCAGATTTTCGATACAGAATAAGGCTTCACTCATAGTTAGTTATCAGCCCTGAGCTGCCAGTTTTTATAATTTCAAATTTAAGATAGTCTATCAAATTAAGTATTAGAACTGTTTTATAAAACTTACCTCAACGTAGCCAAACTTGATTTAGTGTACCCGTAGCGATCTGCCTCCTCTCATAAATCTCCAGTCTTAGCAATTGGAGACAGCTATCGATATTCTTGATAAGCACTGCTAAAGTTGATACAGCACACAACTATGATGTTATAAGTGCAAAATTTAAATCTGTAGGAACTAGAATCAAAATTAAGTCAGTAAATCAGGATTTTCAAATTAATATTATGGAGCAAAGCCAGCCAGAACAGCGCCGCGCCGCTGATCAAGTGTTTCAACAATCCCTCGAACAGTTGGAGGATATCTTACAAGAAATTTCAACTGAGGAAGAAGATATCCCCGAACTGCATACTAGTAGTCTCACGGAAGTAGAACTCGACGAAGACTTGATAGATATTGATTTAGCGGCTCTTGAGGATGCAGTTGCTGATATTGAACAATATCTCGAAGAAAAAACAAAAACCAAATAGGTGTAAAAAGTTAAAATTCATTACTGGCAAATCAATTGCCGTTGAGCTTCGTACAACATTAAAGCGGCTGCGATCGCTACATTCAAAGATTCCACCCCAGGGCTCAAAGGAATTCTGACTTGCTGATCTGCGATCGCTGCTAAATCTGCCGACAATCCAGCACCTTCATTTCCCAGTAAAATCAGACTGGGTTTTCGCCAGTCTACTTCCCAATAAGTTAAAGTCGCATCAGGTAAAGTTGCTACTACCTGCATTCCTGCCTGCTGACTTTGTTGCACTGTCGCTTTTAAATCTTCGGTTACGGCTGTTTGTAGGCGAAACCATTGTCCTGCTGAAGCACGTAGAACTTTGGGGCTGTCTAAATCTACACTATCTTCACTTACCCACAAGCCTGATGCTCCGGCGGCAGCAGCAGTACGAATCATCGTACCCAGGTTGCCGGGATCTTGTACGGTTTCTAAAGCTAGCACTAAACCAGTAAATGGTAGTTGAGTTTGCTGTTGGCCTCGTTTTGCCGTTGCCACCACACCATCAGGTTGGACTGTGGTAGCGATCGCATCTAAGACTTCTCTGCTGACAATTTCGGCGCGATCGCATCGACTACAAGCTTCTTCCCACAGTGAAGGGTGGGCTGCTTGCCAATCTGGGGTACAACATACTGTTTCTAGGGGATAATTCACCGCACAAGCTTCTTCTAACAGGTGCGTCCCTTCTAGTAAAAATAACTGCTGCTTGTGCCGCTCCTTCGTGGAGTGCAGCTTGCGAATTTGCTTGACTAAGGAATTTTGTAAACTGGTCAACATTTTTTAGTTGTGAGTGCTGAGTAGTGAGTGCTGAGTTTTTCTTTCTCAGCACTCACTACTCGGCACTGGTTATGCGGAACCCGGGACTTGAACCCGGAAGCCTTGCGGCACTAGAACCTGAATCTAGCGCGTCTGCCATTCCGCCAGTTCCGCTGGCATTTGTGCTTATCGACAATTTCTTATTATTGCGTTATGTTTTAAATTTGTCAAGTAAAACTGTAATTCCTTGTTAAAAGGCTCAAACTATAAACGAGCTTTTTAGGAGATCGATCAAATAAAAATATTAACTCAACAGTAGAGCATTGATTTTTAGAGAACACTTAAGTTATTTTACTGAGTATTTTTTTTTGCTTAAAAATACTACTTATTCATTCTTTTTTTGAAAATTTTTAAAAAGCTCAAAATGCCTGCTGCTGCTTATTCTCAGCCCGGATTATTTACCCAAAAAACAATTTTTTTATGCAAGACGTTGCCCTAAAACGTGGACATTTTGAATCTTTACTGTAGAATCAAAACCAACTTCAAACATATAAAATACGTATTACTTTTGGAGGTAGGCTTATTAATCCTTCTACCAGCTTACCAGATGCGAAAATTGCTCCAGAGGCAGACTCCTCAGTCTTGCAAATTTGGGGTGGGCATCCTTTGCGGGGTCATGTGAAAATTAGCGGGGCAAAAAATTCAGCATTGGTAATCATGGCTGGAGCCTTGCTGTGTCCCGGCGATTGTCGTATCCGTAATGTTCCCTTATTAGCGGACGTTGAGCGGATGGGTCAGGTGTTATCGGCCTTGGGTGTACAATTAACACGGCAAGGTGACATTTTAGATATCAACGCCAGCGAGATTAAAACATCAAAAGCTCCCTACGAACTAGTTACCCAGTTGAGAGCGAGTTTTTTCGCCATTGGTGCCATTCTGGCAAGATTGGGAGTAGCACAAATGCCCTTACCAGGCGGTTGTGCTATTGGCGCAAGACCAGTTGACTTGCATGTGCGCGGACTGCAAGCAATGGGAGCGGAAGTACAAATTGAGCATGGCATTTGTAATGCCTACGTCCCTGGCAGCAGCCGGAGATTAAAAGGTGCGAAGATTTACTTAGATATCGCTAGTGTTGGAGCGACAGAAAACTTGATGATGGCGGCTACCCTAGCAGAGGGTGAAACAATCATCGAAAATGCTGCCAGAGAACCGGAAGTAGTTGATCTAGCTAACTTCTGTAACGCGATGGGAGCGAAGATTAAGGGCGCGGGAACTAGCAGGATTATTATCGAAGGAGTCCCCAAGTTGCATTCTGTTGACTACAGCATTATTCCCGATCGCATTGAGGCCGGGACGTTTTTGTTAGCAGCAGCAATTACCCGCTCAGAACTTATCCTCTCGCCAGTAGCTCCAGAACATCTCATCCCAGTGATTGCCAAGCTGCGGGATATTGGAGTGACAATAATTGATGAAAAGCCTGACCAATTACATATTCTGCCAGCGGAAAGCCTTAAGGCAACGGATATTGAAACTCAATACCATCCAGGTTTTCCCACAGATATGCAAGCGCCATTCATGGCTTTGCTGACATTGGCAGAAGGCGACAGCGTAATTAACGAATCCGTCTTTGAAAATCGCTTGCGTCATGCCTCAGAGTTGAATCGTTTGGGAGCAGACATTCGTGTTAAAGGCAATGCTGCTTTCGTTCGAGGAGTACCAAAATTGTCTGGCGCACCAGTCTTAGGTACAGACTTACGAGCATCAGCCGCGCTAGTCATAGCAGGACTGGCAGCAGAAGGGCAAACCACGATTCAAGGACTACAGCACCTCGATCGCGGCTATGATCGACTCGATATGAAATTGCAGCAGTTGGGGGCTAAAATCCTCCGCGTGGGCGAAACATCAGCAGATGCAGAAATCGCTCCCAGCGTCAGTAGCCTGTCAAGTTGAAATTGATCGGTTGAAACTAGCGCAGGGACAAGGGAGATGAGGGAGACAAGGTAAAATTTTCTCCCTTACCTCCACTATCTATACCCTCCGCTCTGCTGAATTCTTCTGATAGATAGAGGCTTTTAAGCTTTGTTCATATCTTTTTTTGATGAATTTTCAAGAAAAATCTGTGTTGGCTGTTACAATATTGTTAAGAAAAGTTGCCCGTTGCATTTTGGGAACGCGCAATTGGGTTTTAACTCTCTTGAGAAGACAACGCAAAAAAAACATTTTCTAGACCAGCTGTGGGAGGCTGGTCTTTTTGTATTTAAAGTACTCATGCATTGGTTATCTGATAAATCACTACGAACACTTTGAGCATCTATGGTTAGTAACTTCAAGCCTCTAACTGATAATGCTAAAAAAGAGAGGTTTTTAAGTAACTTCCGCAATTACTCTGTTTCATCTGCGTTAAATCTACTAGAGATTTTCAGCAGATATTACATCTATATTCCAATACGGTTCAGTTAAGAGACGCGATAAATCGCCGTCTCTACAAGTGTTTTGGTCTTATCTGAACTGTATTGATCTGTATTCAGAATCTACTATAGTGTTTTGAGATATCAAGCCCAGCAAAAATACTGAGGTTTATTTGTGAGGCCACACACAAAATAAAAGACGCAAATTTATCTTTTGCGTCTTCTTTTAAGATTTTAAAAATTAGAAACTGAATGTGGTTCTCAATGCACCAATAACAACATCATCGTTGTTGTTATTGTGATCTGGGGATGTTAACCAGATGACTCCTGGAGTAATGGTGATATTGTCACTCAGTTGATATTGGTAGAAAGCCTCAAGATGATAGGATGTATCAGGATCACTAGCCAATCCTGCGATACTAGAACTTGTTAATTTAGGTTCCACACCAGCAATAATACCAGCCAAACTTCCTTTTTTACCGAGGTCAGGGAAGCCAAGGGTGACAGCATAGTTCCAAATATCAACATCTCCACTGGTTCCTCTTAAACTTTGACTGTTGGTGTATCCAGCCCAACCACCCAAAACGATGTTATCCGTGATGCCAATGGATGCTTGGACACCGTAAGAATTACTGGAAAATCCTACTTGATCTTCTGGTAAACCCTGGATAGCTGCTATATCCTGGAAAGTGGCGGCATTGCTACCTGTGAGTAGTGGTTGGTTGTAGGAATTGATGTAAGTTAAACCGATAGAAATGCGATCGCTTGGTTTAACTGTCAACTGCGCCAGCGCACCATAAGCACCATTGAACAAACCATTGTTGAGGGTAGGATCATTCGCTGTACCACTCAAATACCCTAGACTTAGTGCCAATTTGTCACTGAACTCGTGCGTTACTCCCAACCCCGCGCCGCCTATTTGGCTATAAATTGGGTTGCGTGTACCAAAGGTAGACAAAGCACCAAAAGCACCATCACCGTCAAAGAGATTAACAGTGCTGGTAACGTCGTCTGCTGCACCTCCATTAGCGATCGCGATAACCTGTGTTTTTTCGCCCAAAGGAAATCTGTAGAACAGTGCATCTATTGCTGCATTGGTAGTACCATCCTCGCCAGCAAAGAATAAGTTACCCTCTGGTGTACCAATATTCGGGCTGATAATATTATTAGCCTGGATTCTGGTAAACAGTGTATCTTGTCCTGTGAAGCTGGTGACAAATTCTACCCGCGCCCGTACTCCTAATGTTGTGTTCTCGTCTGTAATTTCTGCACCGTTGACTGTATTTCCTGACAAAACATCGCTAACGACAGCAACAACTTGTCCTTGCAGTTTGGTTGTGGTTGAGAACTGATTCGCCTCCAATTCAGCAGTGCGTACTTCTACTGCATCTACACGACCTCTAAGTGTCGCCAGTTCTGCGGAATAATCTTCTTGCAGCTTTTGTAATGTGGCTAAATCTTCTTTGTTAACTAAATCGCCTGTAGCTGTTGCAATTAGTTCGTTAACCCGATCAAGACAAGCATTCAAACCGGCAGCAAACTCATATCGCGTTAATGCCCGATTACCGCGATAAGTGCTATTTGGGTATCCTGCAATACAGCCATAGCGCTCAACTAACGACTGCAATGCTTGGAATGCCCAGTCGGTGGGTTGTACGTCAGAAAATTGAGACACGGAGGTAACTTGCCCTATTGTCTGATCTGGCGCTATGTTCTGAGTTTTTGTGTCTGGATTGGCTAAAACTTGCGGTTGGTTGATTTCAGATTTACCGAAAATTTCACCTGCAAATGCAGCAGTATTCACAAATAGCATTACGCTACAAACTGCTGGACTAACTAGCAGATATTTACAGAATTTTTGCATTTTTTTCCTCACACCGATTTCCACTTCACACCTAAAACACGTTTACAAAAACGTTTATTTCATGAAAATATTTCTCAGTAATTTTATCAGAACTAAGCAAACTTTTTAACAAAAAAAAGTCAAGAAATCCTAATTATTCAGGGAAAACTAAATTGCAGAGGGCTGTACTGTCTGCAAAAGTTTTGTTGTTATTCATTACACAGCAAATCCAGAATGATATGATCTGCTGGGAATGAGAATGAGAATTATTATAGTATAAAATCAATAATCAGTCTCATTGTCAATAGGAATTGCGACTGAGGCAAAACAAGCATCCGTTTTGAGGGGAAAACACCGTGATAATGAATTACAGGGGACTTAGAATAGGCAGACAAAGAAGCAGCATCTTGTCTATAATTGCTCTGCTAATGTTGTCAATGGCTAGCTGTAGCCAATCGAATCCGAATCAGGGAACAACTTCCGAACAGTCGCCGCAAGCACAGGAAGCTGCTTCTACCCCAACGGCGCAGTCGGGAAAAACTAAAGTAGTGGCGACATTTTTGCCGATATATTTGTTTACTAAGGCAGTAGCTGGAAACGTGGCAGATGTAGAAATTCTAGTGCCGCCTGGTACGGAGGTACATGAATACCAAGCGACACCACAAAATGTCAAAGCGATCGCTACTGCGAATGTGTTAGTAAAAAATGGTTTAGGTTTGGAGGAATTTCTGGAAAATACTATCAAAAATGCAGAAAATAAAAAACTAACTGAAATTGATGCCAGTAAAGGTATTAAACCTTTAAATGAAATTTCACCTGTTGTAAAAACAGCGAAAGAGGAAAAAGACCACGACCATAATCACAGCCACGCCCAAGGTAATCCGCACGTTTGGTTAGATCCAGTTTTGGCAAAACAGCAAGTAACAAATATTCGGAATGGATTAATTGCTGCTGATCCAGCGAACAAAGCTATTTATGAAACTAATGCTGCTGCTTATATTAAAGAATTAGAAATTTTGAACAGCGAATTTCAACAGACGTTGCAAAAAAATCCTAGTTGCACCTTTATTACATTTCATGATGCGTTTCCATATTTAGCTCAACGCTATAAACTCAAGCAAGTTGCTGTGGTACAAATTCCCGAAGATCAACTTTCACCAACGGATGTACAAAGTGCAGTCAATGCTGTGAAAAAATATAAAGTTAAAGCTTTATTTAGTGAACCAGGAGTAGATAACAAACTGCTCACCAGCTTATCCCAAGATTTAAATTTAACTTTGCAAACGCTGGATTCTTTAGAAACTGGCGAAACAGATCCACAGCATTATTTCAAAGCGATGAAAGCTAACTTGCAAACTCTAGAAACGGCTTGTAAATAAGTTTGTCATTTGTCAGTTGTCCTTTGCAAATGACCAATGACCAATGACCAATGACCAAGAACCAATGACCAATGACCAATGACAAATGACAAATGACATTGCTATTTTGAAAGTAGAAGGATTAACTGTCTATCAAGGCAGCTATCTAGCTGTTCGAGATGTTTCCTTTGAATTATTGCCAGGAACAGATACAGCCATAGTTGGCCCCAATGGTGCTGGTAAAAGTACCCTGGTAAAAGCAGTTTTAGATTTGATACCTCGAAGTGCTGGTACGATTGAAATATTAGGCCGCCCAATTGCAAGACTGGGGCGTTTACGTCACTTGTTGGGCTACATGCCGCAAAATTTCATTTTTGACCGTAGTTTTCCCATTTCTGTCAGCGAATTAGTGGGACTGGGATGGGCTAAGGAACGAAAAAGAGGGGATTTGTTTTTTTCCAAGCTGTGGAGACAAGACCGAGAAAAATCGGCAGCAGTAACAGAAGCTTTACGGCGAACTGATGCTTATCATTTACAGCATCAAGCTATTGGTACTCTTAGCGGTGGTCAACTCAAGCGGGTTTTATTGGCTTATTGTTTGGTAATGCCTCGGAAACTGTTGGTACTAGATGAAGCCTTTGCTGGTGTTGATGTGCAAGGTGCAGCAGATTTTTACGCTTTGCTAAATGAATTAAAGCGAGAAGAGGGTTGGACAGTATTGCAAGTTTCCCATGATATTGATATGGTAAATCGCCACTGCGATCGCGTGCTTTGCCTAAACCAAAGCATTGTTTGTACTGGTAAGCCAGAAATTGCCCTTTCACCGCAAAACCTTTTAGCAACCTACGGCCCAGGTTTCAGCCGCTATCAGCACCAACATTAAAATAATTCGTAATTCGTAGTTCGTAATTCGTAATTCAACTCACAGAATAAGTATGGATTATTTTTTCAATGATTGTCAGATAGCTTGGCTTGCGATCGCCAGTAGTAATGATTTACTAGAGTTATTACAACTTGCTTCTATACAGCGTGCGATCGTAGGTGCTGCGTTGATGGGCATACTTGGCGGGATGTTGGGTAGTTTTGTCACCTTACGCCAGTTATCCTTTTTCAGCCATGCGGTTGGTCATGCAGCATTGGTAGGTGTGGCGTTAGGTGTGCTGCTACAGGTAAATCCTACTTGGATGCTATTACCTTTTACCTTAGTTTTTGGTGTTATTGTTCTCTACTTCATCGATAAAAGCGACTTAGCGAGCGATAGCGTACTTAGCATAGTGTTATCTGGGGCATTAGCGATCGGTTTAATTCTCACGAGCCTAATTAAAGGATATCGTGGCAACTTGATGGCTGTGCTGTTTGGGGATATTTTAGCGATCGATACCACAGATTTGATTTTGACGCTGTTAGTACTTGTAGGAGGTAGCATATTTTTACTGTCAACCCTGCGACAGCAAATTTTATTGACCCTTAACCCCGATGTAGCGCAGGTTCAAGGCGTTCCTGTCCAATTGTACCGCTATGCTTTTGTGGTCTTGCTTTCACTCGCCGTTGCTGTAGCGATTAAAGCTGTTGGCGTTTTACTGGTAAACGCCTTTTTGGTTATTCCTGCTTCCACCGCCAAACTGATGAGTCACCACTTTAGCCGCTTTCTAGTCATGTCAGTGATTGTTGGTTCCGTCAGCAGCATTGCTGGCATCATGGTGTCAGGTATTTTCAACCTTGCTTCTGGCCCAAGTATTGTTCTTGTCCAGTTTCTACTATTTGTAGCCGTTTTCATCTGGTTTAAGTTGAAATTGACAGCCGCCTAAATATTTTTTTCTAAGGCCTTGCTATATTCTTTGATGTTTGCTACATTTATTAATCGTGGCTCACAAAAGCCCCAGCCGGGATAGCTCAGTTGGTAGAGCAGAGGACTGAAAATCCTCGTGTCACCGGTTCAAGTCCGGTTCCTGGCATACTTTAAATAGGTAAAAAGCCTTGATATATCAAGGATTCAAGAAAACCACCCTAGTAACGGTAGAAAAACTAGTGGTGGTTTTTACATTTTTTAACTTGACCTTGACTATGAATTGACTATGATGGCAGTAGAGCAGAGGTTTTCATAGTCAAGGTAAGAATATGGTAATGAAGGTAGAACATAAGGCATCTAAAGGTTCAGTCGGTGTCGAATCATTTCAAGAAAGACTCAGACTACGTTTACCACGTCATCTTTACAATGGGAAGCAAAAATATCTAACTCTGGGAATGGCAGATAATCCAGAGAATCGTAAGTTAGCAGAAGCTAAAGCAAAGCAAATTGAATCAGATATTGCATTTGAACGCTTTGACCCCACATTAGCTAAATATAAACCCCAAACTCATTTAACTCTGGTTGCACCTATAACAGAAGGTCAGCAACAAACAACATTGATCGAGTTATGGGATAAGTACACAGATTATAAGTCTAAAACTTTGAGTGTAACCACTATTAACAAGGATTATAAAAAAACTAAAAACCACATTGCTAGTTTACCAACACAGAAGCTTTCAGAAGCTGTAATAATCAGAGACTCCTTACTCAAGACATTAACACCTAATGCAACAAAGCGTGTCCTGACTCAATTAAAAGCTTGTTGTGATTGGGCAATAGATTCTGAGTTGATTAGTAGTAACCCTTTTGTGGGGATGTCACAGAAGGTAAAAGTAGCTACAAATGATGAAACTATCAACCTATTTAACAAAAGTGAGCAAGAACAAATTATCACGGCTTTTGAGAGAAATATATACTACAGTCATTACACAAACTACGTTAGATTTTTATTCATGACAGGTTGTAGAACTTCTGAAGCTATAGGTTTAACTTGGGGTCACATCAATGGTAATCTAACTCTAATTACCTTCTGTGAAGCTGTAGTAGAAGGGAATCGTAAAGATACTAAAACTCATAAAAGTCGCAAATTTCCTGTTAATCAATCACTTAAAGAGTTGTTAGTTTCCATTAAACCAAGTAATCCTAATGCAGATACACCAGTCTTTAAAGCACCCAAAGGTGGTTTAATCGATGCTCACAATTTCCTTAATCGAGCTTGGAAAACTGTACTATCTGAGTTAAATATTCCTTACCGTCCCCAATACCATACACGACATACCTTTATCACAAATTGCTTAGAAGCTGGTATCAGTGTGGTACAGGTTGCTAAATGGGTAGGTAATTCACCAGAGATAATAATGAAACACTATGCAGGGACAATAAGACAAGTACAAGTACCAGAACTATAACTGTATCCATCATACTCGCACTATCAGCACTCCTAATACATACAGTAGCAAGGGATAGTAAACACACAATACTATCCTTTTTTCTTACCTCATGTAACATCTAATAGTTATTTCATCTAACGGCACTCTAAACATTAACTAAATTACTATAAACAAGTTACTCTAGGACAACTAAGTTGAACAGCTAATTGCATTTACACTAATTCAATCAGCAATAGATATGATAGCAGAAATGTTGAATCCTAATACAAAACTTTACATATCTAGTTACACTAACTCTA
>NZ_JBDNJQ010000171.1:0-17399 GCF_051172895.1 Nostoc sp. CALU 1950
ACTTCTCGAAGAAGTCGGGGATCTAATTTTTCACGAATGATTTAGGATTGCTATAATTTGACACCGGATGTTTGTGTAAGTAGCGGAGGATGAACGACAATGGTCAGTTCTAATAGTGCGTTGAACATAGCAGAAATTTCCCTAGATATTAGAGTCGCAAAGCAACAAGTCAGTGAACAAGAGTTGCAACCTTTAACCCAAGGATTTCAACTGCAATACACACATCCTCATGGACAACTTTATCAAGGTAATTCAATTGATTGGCTTGCATCGCTTGATAATGAAAGCGTTGATTTAGTTTTTGCTGACCCACCTTATAACATTAAGAAAGCTGACTGGGACAACTTTGAAAATCAAGAGAAATATATTGAGTGGTCAATTCAATGGATTAGTCAAGCTTCACGTATTCTAAAGTCAACTGGCTCTTTTTATATTTGTGGTTTTTCCGAAATATTGGCTGATTTAAAGCATCCAGCATCAAAATATTTTAAAAATTGTCGTTGGTTAATTTGGCATTATAAGAACAAGGCTAATTTAGGTAGTGATTGGGGACGTTCTCATGAAAGCATCATTCATTTTCGGAAATCTGATGCCGTTAAAGTAAGTATTGATGATGTGCGAATTCCTTATGGGGCACATACATTAAAATATCCATCTCACCCGCAAGCACAGACAAGCGCCTATGGAAAAGGAGCAATCAAAAAACACAATAACTGGACACCTAACCCAAGAGGTGCAAAACCTAAAGACGTAATAGAAATTCCTACTACTTGTAATGGAATGGGTGAGACAACACCCCATCCAACTCAAAAGCCAGAAGAATTATTGAGAAAATTTGTTCTTGCATCATCCAACGAAGGAGATTTGGTCATTGACCCATTTTCAGGTTCAGGAACAACTCTTGTGGTTGCAGAGCAACTTAACCGTCGCTGGATGGGATGCGATTTAAATATTGAGTACAACTGTTGGGCAACTAAACGATTAGAAAATGTCCGTCGGATGACAAAGGAAGAATGGATAGCCTTTGATCGTAAAAATGCAGAACGAAGAGAGTCTATCCGATGAGCCTAGAATATTTGGTAAATGAAGATTAAATTTGACACTCAATGAAATAGTATTACTATTGTCTGCGATCGCCTTAAGCATGTGCTTCATGAACTTGCTCATCCCGCCACAATTGATATAGGCGTGTCGCTGGCATTGTCATATATAAAACATCACCAGCACTGAGGTTAGTTTCTAGCAAATCCCAGCCATGAAGAGTTTGGTGATTTGTTTCTACATATAAAGGTACACAGTCAGCAGACATAGCTACATCTTTCACCCATTGACCACAAAAGGCGTGTGAAGGTGTGATCACAGTTGCAAAAGCCACCCAAAGACTATCCGCTGTGATGCCATTGCCAAGGATGCGTCCCCCTAATGCTGCGGCGGCAAAAGCTGGGGCGGCTAGTTCAGCCGGACTCAGTACGGCCTCGAAGCCAAATAGCTGTTGCGCTATGCCAGCAAAATCAGGATCGGCGTAATGAACAATCACCGGAATGCTGGGTGTCAAACCTTTGGCTTTAAGGGCAATTTCCAGATTGGTAGCATCATTGCTAGTAACAGCAAGGACTGCGGCGGCAGATTCTATATTGCTGGCTTTGAGTATTGTACGGAAACTGGCATCGCCCTGAATCACGGGGATACCGAGTTCGCGGGCAGTGTTGATATATTTGTTGTTGGAGTCGGGTTCAACTACTACAACTTCATGTCCGCTGGCGTGGAGTTGCTGGACAATTCTCACCCCAATACCACTCAAGCCACAAACAATGTAGTGATAGCGCTGGGGAATTCGGGCTGCATCCCAAAATTGCTTAAAGCGGCTTCCCAAGACAAAATCGGTGAGCATGGCATACCAAATACCAATCACCACTGCTCCAACCAGCATCATCACAACAGTAAATAACTTAATACTGTTAGGAGCATTTTCTACTACTTTGTCATTCCCACCTGCTCCCGTAATCATGCCTACAGAAAAATATAGCGCATCGACAGGAGACAAGCTCAACTCAGCCGACATATAGGTGAATGTAGCGATCACAATAACTGTCAATAGTGCAATAGCACCCACCACAACCGATCGCCCGTGTTCCTGAAACTGCCTAAGATTAGTCATAACTTTTAGCAGTTTTCTAATCAACGATCTCCGAGGAGAACGGATGCGGGGTTGTGTACCAACAATTAAGCGATCGCCTACTTGTATCTCTTGTCCAGATATGACGGCTGACACCAAATCCATCTCACCTTTTACTGGCAAGTAATAAATCAGCATCCGCGATCGGTCTTCCCACAATTCACTCAGCTTTCGACCCTTCCAGAAGTGGTTTTCATCAATGTATTCTTCGTGAATCGGCCAAGTTTGCTGAAATAATTTGATTTGTCCGATCGCTCGGTTTCCCAGTGCTGCAAAGGTGAAGACGGGTGCTGCTAATCCGACAACACTCATACTCAAATGGTCTGGCAAACTTTGATCTAGGCGTTCCCCCAAATTTGTATTATAAAAACGGTTGATAATCCGAATCTGGGGATTCAGCACCCGCGCTTGCATCATAATAGACAAATTCAGAGCATCTTTAGATCCAGCGATGACTAAAGTGTGCGCCTGTTGAACTCCCGCTGCTGTTAGGGTAGAAGCTGCTTGTAAATCCCCAACAATCACATCTCCTGCTGTTTCGCCGGGGACAGATTGGTGATGAATGCCAACAACGAAGGCTCCCTGGTGTCTCAGCAAACGAAAGGTTTTATATCCGGTACGTCCTAAGCCACAAACAATAATTCGGGGTTTCATGAAACGGCAGCATCTTTTACAGGTAGGGCTGCATTTCTAGTTATTTATTAATATTGTTGCCCACTTTGTTGGAAGATAACTGTAGCTGACAACACGATTGTTTTAATTAGAGGTAGAAACTAGAAAGAGGACTATAAATCAATCCGGTTCACTCCTGCCTTCTGCCTTCTTCACGTCTGTATTGAATTCAACTGCAAATCGCGTAGGCGTAGCCCGCCGCAGGCATCGCACAAGTAAATGTACATAATCACTTTAACGAATCTAGTGGCTCACAAAAATTGTTTACGCCTTGCTTGAGGACATAAATCAAAACTGGCGTTGCCAAAATCTTCGGAAAAGTCGGCATTGCTTTTAAACGTTCCATCATCTTTTGAGGTGAAGTATTCAGCAAATCTTCCCGATATTCTTGTTCGCAAATGACCGCACGCCATTTTCTAGCCAAAGCATCTAACCACTCGGCATTTGCTCTTTCTGGTTGTTGTCCTGCTCGGATAGCTAGCGTCATCGCCGCATCTTCTAAATCTCCATCACAGTCTTCAATCAAATCCAGCGCTTCCATATCGCTGGGATCATCTGCCAATTGAGAGCGAAACTGTGCAATCTCTTGAGATGTTACTTTAGTCATGAGTCTTTGACAAGGCGAGCGATGAACACTCAGTTATGCTACATCATTTCACAAAATTCTTGTTACCAAAAAGCCTCATCTTTCGATGAGGCTTTTAGAATTTTTAATTTGAAGATACAGCAGTTTGCAAGTAACTGAAATAAAGAGTTTCTACCTCCTGCCTCCTGCCTTCTGCCCCTTGCCTTCTGCCCCCTGCCTCAAAACCGGTAGCTTTGTACTTCATGCAAAAGAAAACTGCTGTAAGTCAACCAATACTAGCGTAGTGCTCTGAGGGTAACAGACCTTTGTAACTGAGCTAAAGCGCGGTTGTAATCCAAAATTGCTGTGACTCGATTACCTTCAGCTCTTGTGAGGTCGTTTTCAGAGTTAATGACATCAGTTTGAGTACCAACACCAGCTTGGAATCGCAAACGCGCTAAACGTAGAGCTTCTCTAGCTTGTTCTAAAGCGGTATTAGCGGTTTGAACATTCTCCAAGCTAGATTGCTGGGTAGAATAGGCTTGTTCTACCTGAAAGCGAATTTGGTTGCGCTGTTCAGCAAATTGAGTTTCTGCGATCGCAATATTAACTTTTGATTGAGCCGCCCTTGCTCTTGCTGCTCCTCCATCATACAAATTTAGGCTTGCTCTAACTCCCAATGAATAACCGTCAGTAACGCTGACACCATCATCGAACTGATCTAGTAGGTTATAGCTGGCTACCAAACTCACTTGAGGGCCTATTTCCCCAAGGGCCTGCCGACGCTGTTGCTCACTGATATTGCGTTGTGCCAACTGCTGTTGCAGTTCGGGGCGATTTTGAAAAGCCAGCACAATACTTTGTTCTAGCGACGGGTTCCAAAGACCAGCTAATTGTACAGGGTCAGCGGCACTGATATTTACCGCTTGCGGCAAACTTATCCGAGTTGCTAATTGACGACGGGAAATTGTCTGCTGGGATCTAGCATTAGTCAAATCTTGTTGGGCATTTGCTAAATTCACCTGCGATCGCAACACATCGAACCGTGTACCAACCCCTGCTCGCTCTAAAGCTTCTGCATCACGCAAACTAGCTTCGGAGTTTTGCACAGCCGACTGGGCAATGCGTACTTGTTCATCCGCTTGTTGCAGATTGTAGTAGTCAGTGGCAACATTTAAACGGATCGTCTCAGACTGAGTTTCTACAGCCAACTCACTGAAACGTACCTGTTCTTCAGCCGCTCTGACACTAGCTTGCACTCTCCCAGAAGTGTAAATGTTATATGAAAGTTGAGCTTGACCGGAAAAAGATGTACCAGCTTCATCTGGAGATGATATACCCGTCTGTTGTTCTTGCAGTTCCGACGAGAGCTGACTACCAGCAGACTGACTGCGAGTAATATCCGTACTAACATCAAGAGTCGGCAACAAAGCGGCTTGCGCCTCTTTTAGAGCAGATCGATTGCGTTCTAGCTCCAATATAGTCACCTGTAAATCCCGATTGTTACGCCGTGCTAACTCCAAAGCCTGTGCCAAAGTAATCGGCTGATTTTCCTGAAGTCTCACTTCCTCCGGTTTAGTGGGAAATTGTAAAGGATTTGAGTTAGGAATCAGGTTATCAGGAATTTGCACCGAACCTGACTGCACAGGAGTTACGGTTCTCGGCTCAGTGGTAGGTTGCACTGAATCCGCTGGTGCAGGAATTACAGTTTCCGGCGCAGTGGGAGTTGGCGTTGAATCTGCCGGAATTGGGGTATTGCTCTGAGCGAGGCGGCCAATTGCATTTTGTTGTAAGCAGGTGCTTGAGGCCGTTAGCAAAGCAGCCAAGGAATCCCTTTTGCTTGTGCCTAACTCCTGTGGACATCTTTGGGCTGACAACAGTTTTGCTGAACCTACACCTGTAGCTGAAGTTTGTAAAAATGTCTGTAATTCAGTAACAGTATTTACCTTTTGAGCCACTGGCTGCTGTGCAGAAGACAGGGACAAAATTTCTTTTTGGACAGAAGAGGGTTTTGAAGTGTAGTTAGGAACTACTATCTTCTTTAATTTCTGCCCAGATACGCTGGAATTACTCTGTTTTTTGTTATTTTGAGCAAAACGGCTGACATCAAGCTGTTGGGAAGAATTAGAGGTAGGTGTCAAACTGAAAAATCTACCTTCATCTTTCTTAAGTACTTGTTTTATTGGCACAACAGTATTTTCAGTCGCGAATACTGGAATACTGTTATTACTTAAAGGTTTCAGACTGAGTTTAGTGAAACCAAAAGCAGGTACTAGGGTCGGAACACTAACATCTGCACCCTTAGGGAGTTGTGTATTCATGGTGTCCACAACCAAGTCTTGACCATAAGTAGAAGTCAAAACACTAGGAGAAGACACCAGTTGTGACCCAGTTAGTTTTGCAGTACCAGCCCAAGCAGGCTGAGTTGTTAAGACCGCTGCCGTTACCCCAGGTAAGAAGCTATAAAAAAATAATTGCTGTCCTTTCACCGCATCCCTCACACGAAAATCAATCTAGCGGCAGAAAACCTTTCTTCACCACAGAATATAGCACGATACTAAACTTAGGAAAGAATATACTACGATACTAAATTTAGGGTTCGGAACTCTGTTTGTCTTCAAAACGTCTAACAATGCGAGAAAGTTCCGCCTTTTCATCGATACTAACGCGAGTAGGAGCACCGCTGATAATCCGTTCGTAGTTTCGGAAAGAATCTTTAATATCGGGCCCGTCAGCAGTGATATTATACTCACGAATCCCCTTATCGTGCCACGAACCTCTCATTTTAAATACGTTAATTGCCCGCGACATTTCTCCACGAATTTCTACGTACTGTAACATTAGAATTGTGTCGGTGATCGTAGAGATATGAGAGTCAGTAATCGAATGCGCTCCCAGAAATTGGTCAGTTGTGTTAGTAAAGAAACCAGTAATTTCTTCTTGTTTAGCATAACCTGTTACACCAATTACAAACTGCCGAAATGCATTATTGCTCACTCCTCTAGCTAGTGCCGAAAGGGAATCAATGGCGATCCGAGCTGGTTTGAAAACAGCAATTTCTGATTTAATAATTTGTAAGTGGTCTTCTAAACCAGTTGATTCGGGATAAGTACAGATTATTTTGAGTAAACCTTGATCTTCTAATTCTTCAAAATCAATTCCCCAAGAAGAAGCATTACGAGATAATTGGGCGCGTGATTCTTCGTAAGCAAATAATATTGCCTGTTCTCCATTGAGGCAGCCATCTTGAATAAACTTACTGACTAACAAGGTTTTGCCAGTGCCGGTAGCTCCGGTTGCCAAAATAATTGAATCTTTAAAGAAACCACCACCGCACATTTGATCTAAAGTTTTGACACCAGAAGATACTCTGATATTAGAAGATCGTTGAGTTAAGCGCATTGCTCCCAGTGGGAAGATGTTAACTCCTTCATTAGTAATTGTGAAAGGATACTCACCTTTCATGTGAGTTGTGCCGCGCAATTTGAGAATTTCAATTGTGCGACGGCGGCGTTCTCCTTCTAAAACATTGCGAACAATTACTACATTATCGGAAACAAATTCTTCTACTCCAAAAGAAGCAACGGGCCCATATTCTTCACTACGTTCAGTGGTAATTACAGTGGTGACACTCAGCACTTTGAGACGTGCTACCAGGCGAAAAATCTCGCGTCGCACTACTCCCATCGCTTCATACTGCTGAAATACCGCTGTTATTGAGTCGATTGAAACTCGTTTAGCTTTGTATTTGCGGATGGCATATTGCAGGCGTTCAATGAGTGCAGAAAGGTCAAAGTTCCCAACTATATCTTGACCTTCCGGATCGGGAGATGCATCCAGAATAAACAACTTGCCTTCTTCGATTAAGCGTGGCAAGTTCCAACCAAAAATATTGGCATTTTTAATAATATCACTCGGTGATTCCTCAAAAGTTACAAATACTCCTGCTTCGTCAAAGTAGGTGATACCGTTATAGAGAAACTGAAGAGAGAATAAAGTTTTACCTGTGCCGGATGTGCCACTAATCAAGGTAGTTCTACCAATTGGTAAACCACCATGACTAATATCGTCAAATCCCTCGATCATCGTCCGAATTTTTTCTACACCCCCAATTTTCGGTGTTTGCTTTGGTTCTACTTGCTCGTTTTCACTCATTGCTTAATAAGAAATTGGTTTTAAAACCTGTTTTTTTATTACTAATTTTTTATGATTAAAATCTTACTCTTCAAAATCTTCTTCACTCAGTTCTTCATAGAGTAAATCTAATCCAATCAATACTCTTTCTCTATCTGAAAGATCCCCGATAATTTTGCGAACAGGTGGAGGTAAAATTTTAGATAATGTTGGCGTCGCCAATATTTTATCTTCTTCCGCCAGTTGTGGGCTTTTTAGCACATCGATCACTTTTAAAGCATAAACACCTTCAAACTCCTGTTCTAAAATATCTTTGAGTGTTTTTAATGCCCTGACTGAATTAGGGGTGTTCCCTGCTACGTAAAGCTTAAGAACGTAGGTTTTTCTGGCTTTAATCATATACTTAATGGCTAGTCATCATAATAGAAATACAATATGCGATCGCGATTTGGGAGTAACTAACAACAGTAGCTTGTTCCAAGGTAAACATAGATAATTTTAATTTATTTAGGAATCGAACTCCTATAGACTTCGCACAGGTGAGCCAGGATATCTATCAAAGTTAAACGGTAATCAAGTAAGGTTTCATTGCTCCTTCCTTCTAATTTTAGCTGGTTAGAAAATTCTTCAATTACCTCCATGTGAATTTCGATGATTTGGGGCACAGGAATATTAGCATAAAATATAGTATTGATAAATTTATCAATTTTTTCTTTGAGTGTTTTGTCTGTGGTAAAATAATCTATAAGGATCAGGCTGTAATCTAATTTAAGCTGTCTTAATAATCCTTGCCTTTCGGCTGGAGTCATCTCCTGGAAATGCTGCTGGCTTTTTTGCATCTGACTGGCAAATACATAGATGTATTTGCTAGTGTATGGCTTACTTGGATTTTGTTGCGGCCAATTTGGTAAATAGTTGATTTTCCCAGTGGTAGTTGCAGCAACAGGTAGGTAGGAAAATTGGGCAATAATCGCGTCAATCAAATTCCACACCCACGTGCTAAAACCTTTTTGGCTGGCTAAGTCAACTGGATTATCTAAACATTTGTTAACATCAGGTGGCAGAATCAATATCGGTAATAACATTTACTCTTGAATATATCTCCTTGATCTACCTGACCAAGAAACGTGTGCTGATAAGTTTGGCTAACGCTTATAGGGGAATACTGGGTGTGCAGTGAACTGGTGATTCCACCCCAAAATAACGCTCTGTGTTAGCAGATAGTGCTAGCCACTCAACAACAAGAGTGCAGCAACTGAGTAGTAAGACTTAGTAGGTATTTGATGATGAGGGATCTGTGGGCATAGCAAGAAACAGTAGCTAATTTATTATTTGCATATCTATGTATATAGATAGATAGATTTTTTTATTTTGCTCCTTGATAAGATACTTAAACGAACTTAAAGGATTGTCGCATTCTAAATCATTATAATTCCTCAAGGTTCTAAAGCGAATCTTTGGGGCCATAATTGTTTTAGCTGTCGCTATCGATGAGGAGTTTAAACACCAGTAAGACACTGGGGAGGCTAGTTGCTAAAAATGAGAAACGTGGTCTCTTAGAAAAATGCACTCGTCCGCAAGCAAGTGTCCGTGAGGGGAGATACCGTTGTTTTAATGGCGTTGAAATAACCAGAGTTGCTTATATGAGTCTTCTTAGAGGATATGACTTCAGGCGAAAACACCATCAAAATTTGGCAGATGGAAATGCCGGAGGGTTCCACAGGAAGAATGACCCCCAAAGCCCTATGTTAATGCTAGATTACCCGCTTTATGACTTTCAGGCAACCGTACCTAGCTGCCCTCAAACAAGTTCTCTGGCAGTGGTGTTAGAGATTTTTGAGCAAGAGCAGTGCGATCGCTTGGTAGTAGTGAATCAACAGCAATGCCCGATAGGATTGCTGTATTCTGCCCGTTTAATCCCAAAATTATTAACACATCGTGACGATAAAAATCTAAATTTAAACCAATCGCTCTCTACCTGGGTTCAAGGTCTAATTGAGCCAATACAGACAATATCAGCTTCTGAGCGTGTAGAGCAATTAAGCTTGCATTTGTGTGATCCACAAACCGAAAAACACCAGAACTTAGATTGGGCGCTTATTGACTCTGAGGGTCGATATTTGGGGCTGCTAGATAGTTCACGTCTGTTGCGATCGCTGGCTCAGGAACGCATGACTGGGTTACAAAGTTCAGCCGCCCAGAGGTCGTCTTATGATGCTGGTAGGCAGACACCAAATGAACCCAAGTCGTTGGGACATCAGCCATTGGTACAGTTGTTGGAAAGACTGCCTTGGCCTTTGATGTTGCAAACGGGTAATGGCCACGTGATAGCACGAAATCCCGCTTGGTGGCAGCAATTAGGAACCTTAAAAGATCCAGAAGGAGTTAGGCGACAGGTGGAGGCAATACTTGTGCCTAACTCCTCCGAAAAATCAGAATATGTCACCCAACGAGCAGCCAAGGTTCATCCCAATGGTAGGGAAAATGAGTATGGTGATGAACAAGAACTGACCCAGCAAGAAGCCTCACCCGATGCTGTATACAGTCGGTGCTATTTGGATAGTCAAGTGGGTACTTGTACCTGCGTTGTCGAAGTGCAAAACGGTCAGGAGCGAATTTGGCAGTTTGCCAAAATTCCCTTAGATAGTCCTGAGTTTAAAGTCATGAGTGCGGAATCTGAGGTTGCACTCAGCACTGATTTGTGGTTGGTCTTAGCTACTGATGTCACCGAACAGCAGCAGCTTTGCAAAGAATTAGCAGCGAAGAATGCCGATTTAATTCAACTAAATCGGTTAAAGGATGAGTTTTTAGCTTGTATTAGTCATGAACTTAAGACTCCCCTAACTGCCGTTTTAGGATTATCGCGCTTGCTTGTGGATCAGCAGTTGGGAGAACTCAACGAGCGTCAAGCCCGTTATGCGGGACTGATTCATCAAAGTGGACGCCACCTGATGAGTGTGGTTAATGACATTTTGGATTTGACCCGCATGGAAACGGGACAAATGGATTTGACGCTGACGCCAGTAAAAATTAGTGCTGTGTGCGATCGCGCCCTATCGGAAGCCAAAGCTATCCACACTCAAACCACCAAAGCTACATCTGCCTCGCCACCTCCAAATGCTCGTTCATCTGCTCCCCAATTCTGCCTTTCCATTGAACTAGGCTTAGATCAGATGGTGGCGGATGAGTTACGCTTACGTCAGATGCTAGTACACTTGCTTTCCAACGCCTTTAAATTCACTGAAATATCTGGCGAAATTGGGCTGCGGGTGAGTCGTTGGGAAGGATGGATTGCCTTTACAGTTTGGGATACAGGCATTGGCATTCCTGAACACCAGCAACACTTAATCTTTCAAAAATTCCAACAACTAGAAAATCCCCTCACCCGCCAATTTGAAGGCACTGGTTTGGGGCTGGTATTAACTCGCGCCTTGGCTCGTCTCCACGGAGGAGATGTCAGTTTCTTGTCGCGTGAAGGAAAAGGTAGCCAGTTTACACTACTTCTACCACCCAGTCCGCCAAAAACAGGCTTTTCTGAACCAGATATGGGAATCGGAGAAGACGAAGAAACACGATATCAACAGATACGAGAAATCCCCGCACCAGCTCGTCAGCAAGTTAGTACGTCCACACAGCATCATCCCGCTAGTTCGCAACGGTTGGTCTTGGTAGTCGAGGCAGTAGCCCGATATATTGAAGACTTGACCGAACAACTCAAAGGTTTAGGATATCGGGTAGTGATTGCGCGATCGGGGACAGAAGCAGTCGAAAAAGCTCGGCGCTTGCAACCAATAGCGATATTTTTGAATCCGTTGCTACCCCTGCTATCAGGCTGGGATGTGCTGACTTTACTGAAATCTGACACTGCAACCCGTCATATATCTGTAATTGTGACCGCGACGGGAGCCGAAAAGGAGCAAGCATTTGCTAATCGAGCCGATGGTTTCTTAAGCTTGCCAGTAGAGCATCAGGTTTTGACACCAGTCCTAGAAAAATTATGTACTGTACAAGCAGTTCCACAGCAAGGGTTAAACAACAGCGCAAGTATCCCAACTAAAACCCCACTGCGAATTCTCAGGTTGGTGAATCCCCAGTTGGAATCAGTCAATCCCCACCCCTCACTTCGAGAACACCGGGTGATTGAAGTAGATGACCTAGATCAGGCAGAACTTTTGGCGCGGGTATGGCAATTTGATGTCATTTTGCTAGATGTCGAAAGTACCACCGCCCAAATTTATCTGCAACAACTAATTCAGCACTCGCGTTTGGCGGCTATACCACTGGTTACTTGCGATGTTGCAACTACCTTAATAGCTTCTAAAATCCCAGGGCTATCTGTATTTCCTTACTTAACACCATTTACTAAAGACAACAGCAGTCGCACCGAGAAAACTGATGCCTTACTATCAGTACTGCAAATTGCTTCTGGTATTTGCTGCCCTCCTAACATCTTGGTAGTGGATTTGACAATGCTACGTGACTTTCCACAGGTAAGACGTAAGCCAGCGAAGGGTTATCGGACAGAAAAAAATTGCTCAATTAGTAGTGAAACTGCGGAACGGGGGTCTGAATGGTTCCAAGCTTTAATTCAGTACCTCCAAACAGCAGGCTTCAAAGCGGCGATGAGTCCCTGTTGGGCAGAGGTGTTACAACAAATTCGCCACCAAAGCGTTGACTTACTGCTAATTTGTTTAGGAGAATCCGCTATCCACAAAGACGTGCTTAAAGCACTGAAAACATTGGGAGATTCGCCTTTAAAGTTACCACCAATTTTGGTACTTAATCAGCGATTAAATAGCCCAGAAACAAGTTTACAGCCTGGGGTAGCTTATAAGGCAATTGACAAGCAGAAGAAGAATGGTTTGGAATCTATAGAAACCGTTGTTGGTGCGATCGCTACCCAAATATTACCGCGATCAATCTCAATGGAAGACCTATTAAATCAGATCAATCAAGCTTTAGCTGTCAATGGTTACAATGGCAAATGTTAATTGGTCATTAGTCATTGGTCATTGGTCATTGGTCACTTGTACTGAGCGTAGTCGTTGGCGCAGCCTCTCCAAGAGTTGTATTAGTCATTTAGTCATTCTCAAAGGACAAATGACTAATGACTAATGACTAATGACTAATGACAATTTACGATATATCTATTTTTTCATTTTTCTTTTTCTTAAAAGGAATTCTAACCAAGTTATAAGCACCCTTGGTCGATAAACTCTTGTAATCATCTGGCTGTAAGTCCATTTGTAAAAACTTTTTCTGTTCAGCCAACAGCAGGAGTGAGGGAGGTTGTAGTCCCTTCGCAGCCTGGTTTTGAATATGCTCTGTAGCCTCTTGGGGAAATCTTAAATAATTTACGTGGATGTTGCTGTAAAATACTACACTAGGCTTTTTGAAGCCAAGCATGATCAATTCTTCATTCGGTTGTTTTGCTTCTAGGATGACGGCAGACAACTCCCTTAAGGGTAATTGACGTTCTCGATCAATAAAGAACGAAGCAGGTGTTAAAACAAAAATCAAAAACGCCACAAACCCCAGCAAGTTAATACCGATAATGTAGTTCCAGCGGCGACTCAATAGTAACCCTGCAACTACAACAGCACAAACAAGCCAAATTACACCAGCGATTACTGGTAAACCAGATTGTTTAATTAGTTCGTGGAAGTTAGTTATAGCTGGATCGCTACCTAATATCTGAGTTATGTTAAACAGTGCTGTTGACAGAACTGATAAAAATATTACATTCACCCAACCACTCACTCGCAGAAAAGACAAGGAGATGGGAGGAGTGGGAGAGGAAGAAACAGAAATTGTATCCCGTGTATCCTTATCTTGGAAAAGGTCGCTCCATAGCAGGGCCACCAGGATTGCTGCTGCTGGCATTAAAGGCAATACGTAGCTAGGAAGTTTGGTGACAGCAATGCTGAAAAAGCTAAAGATGCCAGCAAACCAGAACCACGCAAATAAACCAAATTGCTGAAAACGTTCTTGGGAACTCCAATGCGATCGCTGCCAAAACTTTAGTCTTACTATAGAGGCTGGTAAATACACGGAGTATGGAGCAAAGCCCAACAGCACCACCAAGAAGTAAAAATACCAAGGTGCTGAGTGACCATTAACTACTTCTGTAAAGCGTTCTAGGTTGTGATAACCAAAAAAGGCATTAATAAAATTCCAGCCATTGCGCCAAATTACTAAAGCATACCAGGGCACTGAAAAACCGAGAATTATCAGTATACCCACGAGGACGCGCATTTCCCGCAACACCTCTAGGAATTTTCCTACATACAGCAAAAAGGCGACAACAATTAACCCTGGTAAAACAATTCCCACTGGCCCTTTAGTTAAAATTGCGCCAGCAATCAGTACATAAAATGCTAAGTACCACTTATTAGGGAATAGGGAGGTCGCTTCGCTCCGAGATTGGGAAAATTTCTCCCCAGTCCCCAGTCCCAAGTCCCCAGTCCCTTCCTTCCCCGCATACCCTAGAAAGAAACATAACAAAGCTGATGCCATGCATCCGGTGAGCAGCATATCAGAGACGCCGATTCTCGCCCAAATAATAGTTTCGCCATTGAGCGCCATAAGCGCTGCGGCCATGAAAGATGTTGAGTAGCGGCGAGTAGGACGTGAAACTTGTGCTAATTCGTCTTGTTTACCCAAGTACCAGTGTACGGTGTAAAAAGCCAAACAAACTAAGCCGAAAGCTGCGATCGCAGAAGGGAGACGTACCGCCCACTCATTTACACCAATAATGTAATATGCGATCGCTTGACACCAGTAAATTAAAGCCGGTTTATCGAAACGAGTTTCACCATTGAAAAATGGGGTAATCCAATCACCTGTGACAAACATCTGGCGAGAAGCTTCGGCAAACAACGGCTCTGTCTCATCAATCAAGCCAATGTTGCCCAAATTCCACCCAAAAGCTATCCAGCCAATCACCATCAACCACAAAATTGACACAGTCAAACCAAGGGCTGGATTCTTTCCTATTTTGTTGAACCACTGATCAACAGTGCGATTAACACTCAGTTTCATTCTCATTTAGTCAATAGTCAACAATCACTAATCAATAGTCGTTGATTATCTATATTTTGTTCTTCTTCAACAAAACAAGTGATAAATACTGAGTTATAAACTTAAAATTTAACATTTTTACTACTTAGCACTGGCGCAACGCGCCGCTACCGCATTTATTGACTCAGTACTAGTTGCCATTCTCTGTTTTGGGAATTCCATTTAGGTAATTGAGTTTCGCCGACAACATAAGGGCCCCAGTAACGACGGGAACCATCTTGTGCAAATGCAACTAAAATATCTCCTTTCTCCAGCTTTAAATTATTCTGAGGTAAGGATAGAACCAATCCCTTCTCACTACCTTCTTGGGGAGCAAAATCCCAATGTGCCGGTAGATCATAGTTAGCTTGTTTACTACTAGAGCCTTTTGCTACCGACTGTCGCGCCAGTAGAGCCAGACGTACAGGCTGATTTGTTTGATTGCTCATCCGCAAAGTCCCTTGTTCCTTGGCAATGCTAGTTGATTTATCACGCTCTGCCAAGACAGGATAAGTATTCTCTCTACTACTTTGTTCTACTTGATTGGTTGGAGTAGTTGCTGGAGTAGATAGATTAGCGGAAATACTTTTTTCAGGTGAAACAGAAGTTACCTCCCACTCTTGAGTTTCATCTGGCAGTTGTGTAGATGTATCTGGGTTTGTAGACTCAAAGGATATGCTAACTCCAAAGTATCCCACCAGAGCAACAAGCAGTCCCAAGCAAGAAGCGGTAACACCGACGTTACGATATACTGAGGATTTCATATTGATAGTTATTAGAAATAAATATTTTGTCTAGGCTTGACCAAATACTAGCCTATTATCACAAAAGCTCATCATAGAAAGTAGCTTAATATAGGCTTTTTTAAAATTAGGCACGCTAATGTATTATAAATATCATTTTGGCTAGAAAATATGTGGAGAAAATAATTTCCTTGATGTTGGATAAACAAGGATTACAGACACTTATTGCTTTGTGTATCGCCCGTAGGCTTGGATAAGAACCGGAAGATTTGATACTCATCCAGCCAATTAATTTGTATAAGAAAGAAAACTTTGTTGAAACCGCTAACGGCTTCAATAAGGCATCCTTTGCCAAACCTTAGATAAATCTAAGATGCATATTTCATCTTTTGTTACAATAAGTGCCCCTTAAGGGACTGTAGTTTCTTAAAGATGATAGTATGTGCAAATTTGAATCAACACTGGAAGCCCAGCACATATCTATAATATTAACAAACAAGCTTAGGCTAAAACCGATATCCTCCTTAATATAGAAGAGATATTTCAAGATATCTTGACTTTTCCCCAGAAGTCCCTCTGATGCAAAACACTCGTCTCAATAACTTGTTGGATGCCATTGCTACACGCTTGGGGCAATGGTTTTTAAATCCTTGGCGGCGACTATCGTTACTAATAATTAGTTTTTTGTTCGGTTTTTTTCTGGGAAACGCTGTTTCCACCACAGCTGGACAACAGGGTGTATTAGACATTGTGGTAGCTGCTTTTTTAGTACTATTGACGGAAATTACTAGTAGGATATTTTACAGTCAGAGTTTTTTCGCCAAGCGATCGCTCTTGGTAGAATCACTAAATCTCCTCAAAGTTGGTTTCATCTACAGTCTGTTTCTCGAAGCCTTTAAGCTGGGATCGTAGGATGGGGGATGAAAGAGATGGGGAAGCAGGAAGCAAGAGAAGCGGCGTTAGCAGATAAGTCAAGGGCTAAAGCTTTTGGGATCACGCCGGAAAATGTAGATGAAGTGATCGAAAGGCGATCGCATTTACTAAAATCTGTCTTACCAGCTTTTAACGAATTCTGCGAAACTAGCCTCAAAATCGAACCCAAGGAAATGTTACAGGTATTGTGGGACTTGTGGCTACCTTTGGGGATCAAACTAGCATCGCAGCGCCAAGATTTGGAACGCCCTCTGATTCAGGGAATATTGGGAGGACAAGGTACTGGTAAAACCACAATGTGCAAGGTTCTCAGTTTGATTCTCGATCAGTTGGGATACCGGACTGTGAGTTTATCTTTGGATGACTTATATAAAACTTACAGCGATCGCTTACTTTTAACACAGCAAGATCCCCGCTTAATTTGGCGCGGCCCACCAGGAACCCACGATATAGATTTAGGTTTAAAAGTACTAGATCAAATCCGCCAGTTGCAAAGTCCAGTGATGCTTCCCCGCTTTGATAAATCTGCTTTTGGAGGTGCTGGCGATCGCACCACTTCCGAAATAGTCACAAACATAGACATTGTACTATTTGAAGGTTGGTTTGTGGGTGTTCGTCCAATTAACGCAGATGTATTTGATACTGCACCGCCGCCAATTGTCACAGATGAAGATAGAGCATTTGCCCGTGATATGAATCTTCGCCTCCAAGATTATCTACCACTCTGGGAGCGATTAGACAGCTTAATTGTGCTATGTCCCACCGATTACCGCTGTTCTTTGGAGTGGCGCAAACAGGCGGAACAGCAGATGATTACTGCGGGTAAGTCGGGGATGAGCAATGCAGAGATAGAGAAATTTGTCAATTATTTTTGGCGATCGCTCCACCCGGAATTATTCATCAAACCGTTGGTAAAAGATGCAACAGCAGTTGATCTAGTGATTGAGATCCATACTGATCATAGCTTTGGTGAAGTTTATTGCGATCGCACTTAGGGCGTTAGTTCTCAAGCAAATCAGGTAAAAACACTATAATTTGCTTAAAGCGTGATTTATCCTACTCCTTAGAGGATGTTTGAAAAGTTTCTCTCTGTAACTTTAGGCACTTTTGATCCCCC
>NZ_JBDNJQ010000172.1:0-17294 GCF_051172895.1 Nostoc sp. CALU 1950
TTTGCCCCCCTTTTTAAGGGGGGTTGGGGGGATCAAAAGCCTGTGGTGCAACTCTTAAAGACTTGTGTGTACACCGTAGCTCCTTTTAGGAGAGAGGCTTTGAACAAAAATAATAAACGGCTGCCCGAATTCAATAAACGGCTGCCCGAATTCAATAAACGGCTGCCCGAATTCAATAAACGGCTACCCGAATTCAATAAACAGCTGCCCGAATTCAATAAACGACTGCCCGAATTCGATGAACGGCTGCCCGAATTCGATGAACATACCTTTGACATTTGGGCTTCTGCCTTAACTTGACACCAATGGCAAGATGCCCATCCCACAAGACATTGAGAAAATTTTAATATGCAAATTAAATGTGTTTTAACTTACTCTCTTTTAGATGTTGGATTATAGCAGAAGTAAGTTAACCTATAGGAATCCGCTTTGATTTCTGAACTGATTTGCGTAGGCAGGGAATAGGCAATAGGCAATAGGCAACAGGAAAGAAGGCTTCTTGGTTGTAATGAGTTTTTTCAGAAATCAAATATGAGTTCTATATTACGAATGAGCGTTTACTTAAAATAGGTTTATTAAACGCCGCGATCGCAGAAACAATGCTAAAGATGATTTCAGAGATTAGCTTCAATAGATAAAGCAAAATTCAGGTTGCTAAACCGCTACTATCGTCAAAATAGCCTGTATTAATACTTCTAGCTCAATTGGTTTAGAAATATGCTGTTGAAATCCGGCAGCTAGGGCTTGTTGTCGATCGGTTTCTCCCGCATAAGCTGTCACGGCGATCGCTGGGATTTCTCCGCCTTGATTGGGTGACTGCTTTCTAATTTGACGAATTAGTGTGTAGCCATCCATATCGGGCATACCAATATCACTAATTAACAAATCAAATTTTGCTTGCATTAAATTGCTCAGAGCTTCACCAGCTGAGTCTGCTTCAGTTACTTGTGCCCCGTACTGTTCTAGCACAAAGGCAATGAACTCCCGCGAATCTTTGTCATCGTCTACAAGCAGCGTTTGCAATCCGTTGAGATTCAAGTCTGAGCGATCGCGATCGGCAGTATTAACTTGATTCAATTTTGATGCAGCGATGAGTGGAAGTTTGACTGTAAATACTGTTCCTTGCTCTTCTCCAGGACTGGCTGCGTGAACAGTTCCGCCGTGCAATTCAACCAAATGACGCACGATCGCTAACCCTAACCCCAACCCGCCAAATTTTCGCGTCGTTGTCCCATCGGCTTGGCGAAAGTAGTCAAAGACGTAGGGCAGAAAGTCACCAGAGATGCCCCTACCAGTGTCGCTGACAGTGATTTGAGTATATTCCGCAGGATGAGTTTCATTCATCCCTTCACCTTCATCCTTTATACTTTCTAACCGCACCTCTACTCGACCACCCTGTGAGGTGAATTTAATCGCGTTAGAAAGTAGATTCCAAACAACTTGTTGCAAACGACCAGAATCACCCAACACTGGCCCAACATTCGGTTCAAATATAGTTTCAATCTGAATAGATTTAGCTTCAGCAGCAAGCCGCACGGTTTCAAGGGCAGCTTTGATAGTAAAATTTAGACCGACTGGAACTGTGTTTAAACTCAATTTACCTTGGAGAATACGCGACACATCGAGCAAATCTTCGATTAATTGTGCTTGCAGTTTGGCGTTGCGCTCGATGGTTTCCAGGGCGTACTGAGTTTTGGCTGCATCCTGGTGACTCTTTTGGAGAATTCTTGCCCAACCCAGAATTGGATTCAGAGGCGATCGCAATTCATGAGACAGCACTGCCAAAAACTCATCTTTGATGCGGTTGGCTTGCTGCGCTTGTTCAGTCTGTTGCTGCAAAGAAATCATCAGTTGATTGAGGCGATCGTTTTGCTCTTGCAGCAATGCTTCTGCTCGTTTACGTTCGGTGATATCAGACAGAATGAAAACCGCGCCGGTGAGAGTCCCATCCCCATCAAGTACCGGATCGATGGTTTTGGCAAACCAGCGTTCTTGGGACTGAAATTCTAGAATTTGCCGTTGGTGAGTTTCTTTCGCACGGCGAAAACAAATGCCATCGCCGATTCCCAATTTTGCACCCATCAATTCATGGTGGGCATAACCTAAGATTTCGTGGGAGGGCTTGTTAAAAAGCTGCATCATCGCTCGATTACAGCGGATAATTCTCCCTTCTCGGTCAACCAGAGAAACGCCGTCGTTCATGGAGTCAAAGGTAGTTTGCCACTCCCGCGCTGAGGACAAAGCAGCTTCCTCCGCCCGGCGAATTCGCAGCAGCGATCGCAAAGTGGCAAGCAGTTCAATTGGTTCAACGGGTTGCACTAAATAGGCATCAGCACCGCTATCCAAGCCTTCTGCTTTATCCTGGCTTTGGACAAAACTTGCAGAAAGATGTAGCACAGGAATAAAAGCCGTTTCCGGGTTTGCCTTAATTTGGCGACAGACTTCAAAGCCGCTGATATCTGGTAATTGGACATCTAAAATTACTAAGTCAGGCTGAAAGTTAGCAACAGCTTCTAATCCTGCCGCTCCGGTTGCCGCTTCCACGACACTAAAACCTGCATTTTGCAAAATACGGATAACAACGTAACGATTGGCTTCGTTATCGTCAACATGCAGGATCGTAACCCGTGGCTCAGACATGACTTTTCCCTGAAACCTCTAGAACAAGTCCGGCTTTGACGAGCGCATCTTGAAGTTGGGCAATCGCCGTAGTTTGAGAGCCTGTTTCTTTAGAAACAATGGCTATGGTTTGTTTTGCTAACTGGCTCTGCGCTTCTGCATCTAGTTGGGCAGATGAGTGAATAATCACAGGAATCAACTGAGTGACGGAATTGTTTTTAAGTTGCTTGAGTACATCAAACCCGCCGAGTTCTGGCATCTCCAAGTCCAGTACGATCGCGTTTGGCTGCTCTTGTTGTGCCAAATTTAATCCTTCCTGTCCGTTCGTGGCTTCTAAAATGCTCAAAGGTGTATTTATTAACAATTGTTTCACCAGATACCGATAGGCGGAGTCATCGTCAATTAACAAGACTTTTTGAGGCTTGTTGTCAGTAATTAGCGTATTCAGTTTGTTTAACAGCGGCAATCTGTCTACCGGCTTAATTAGAAAACCATCTGCTCCTAGTGCCAGTGCTTGCTTCTCGTTATCAATGATGGTAATAACCAGTACAGGGATATTACGGGTCATTTCATCCCCTTTAATTTCTCGCAAGAACGTCCAGCCGTTTTGCCCCTCCAGCAAAATATCTAGCATAATCGCCGCCGGTCGAAGTTTTTGTAAGGCAAGCCTTGCCTGAGCTAAGGTGCGGGTAGCAATCAATTGATAGATTGATTGCTGAAGGTGCTTTTCGTAAATAAATAGGGTTTCTGGATGATCTTCAACCACCAGAATGGGCAGGCGAGTTGGCTCAACTGATGCGATTGGTTGCAGTACGGTGGTCAATTCGGTGGCATTTGGGTAGACAATGGGAATCAAGGCTGTAAAGGTAGAGCCTTCACCCGGCTGACTTTTCATCGAAATGCTGCCGCCGATTAGCTCCGCTAGCTTCCGCGATAACGGCAATCCTAACCCGGTTCCCTTCACCTGCTTTTGCAGAGGGGACTGAATTTGCATAAAATCCTCAAAAATCCGTTCTCGATCGGCGGGAGCAATGCCGATGCCCGTATCAGATACAGAGAAAGTGACGGTATGACCCGTTTGTACAGCGCTGACGCGCACCTCTCCCTGCTCGGTAAATTTCAGCGCATTCGAGACAAAGTTTCTCAGAATTTGAGCGACTTTCCCCTCATCGGTATAGAGCGGCGGAATACCTTCAGGTTCCTCGACAATCAGCGCCACGGAGGAGCCTTGAACTAATAAGGGGCGCAGCATCCCCCGCAGCGTGGCAAACAATTCACTCACTTCAAAGGAACTGGGATGCACTTCAATTTTTCCAGCTTCCACCTTTGCCAAATCCAGCAAATCGTTGACCAGTTCTGATAATCCGCTTGCCGCCTTTTGGATGAATGTCACCTGCTTTTCTTGCTCGACAGTTAAATCGCCATCCATCCGGGCTAGCAGCATCCGAGAGAGGGACAAAATCGAGTTGAGCGGCGTGCGAAACTCGTGGCTCATGTTCGAGAGAAAGCGGGTTTTTAGCTCGTTTACCTGTTGCAGGGAGCTGGCTTTCTCATCCAGTTCTGCATAGAGGGCAACCACACCGCGATTAGTATCTTCCAATTCCTGATTGAGTTGGCTCAGTTCTTCCTCACGCTTCCGCAGCTCTGCCATAGCCCGGAGTAATTCCTGGTTTTGCTGCTGGATTTCTTGATAGGGATTTTCAGGCGATCGCCCTATTACGGTTTCTCGAATCTGCTGCAATTGCAAATCGCTGAAAGTGGGTGTGCGCTTCGACAACCTTTTGCCGATTGTTACCGTTGTTCCTTGCTCCGGCAGCGATTCAATCTCGAAGAAATCCATCAATCTACGAGTACCCACAATACCTAGCCCCGCTCCCGTATCAGAGGTATAGCGTCCGGCCAAAACGTCTTCTAAATCAGGAATACCCCCTCCCCGATCTTGAATCCGAATCAGAAACGTCTGCGGCTCTCCTGCCACAGAAAATTCAACTGTTCCGCCTTGGGCATATTGAAAGGCGTTGCGGGCAATTTCGGAAACTGCCGTTGCCAATCGCGCCCGATCTTGAGCATCAAAGCCCAACTGCTCGGCGATCTCACGAGTTCGTTGCCGAGCTTGCACAACATCCTGTTCGTACTGGATGGCGATCGCCAAAAGGATTGTCAAGTCGCTTCGCTCCAATTCAGAATTACACTTTCTTCAAGCTTTATACCTTTAATTACGAATTACGAATTACGAATTATTTAGTCATCTGCCCATCCCTTTCGCGACTAACACCGTCACATCGTCCCGCTCTCGGTTAAAGTCTCGGTATAGCACACCTGCAATCAGGCTGGGATGTTTTTGAATTAAGCCTGGATAGCGATCCATCTGCCACTTAGCGCCTAATCCGTCAGAATGCATAATTAAAACTCCGTTAGCATACCAGGGATAGCTAAACTCTTGAATTTTGCGGATTTCATGTCCGACCGTGCCATTGTGAGATAACAGATGGCGATGCTCAGTAAAGGAGAAAATGCTGGCAGCAATATTGCCAATTCCAGCAAAGCGGATAGACTGTTGGTCAAAGTCGATTTCGGCAATGGCGAGTGCTGCGCCTCGTGTACTTCGCAAGGCGGCGTGGGCAGCTTCGACGATCGCCCCAGGAGAATGATGAAGATGTTCTTGAAACATTCTCACGGCAGCAGAAGCAGCAGAAGCCGCGGCGGGCCCATGCCCTAAACCATCAGCTACTAACAACAAACTACGGCAACAATCGACTTCCGATGCCCAGGCATCTCCTGAAACCTCTTCTCCTCGTTTGGGCAAACAGATCGCTCCAATTTCTAAAAACTTTTCAGGCAAATGGGGTGCTGGGTCTGGCCAGAGGTGAGCTAAGAGCGCTGTTCCTTGGTTGGGAACAGAGTAAATTTCAAATAAACCAGAAAGGCGACGAATTGCACCCATACCATTGCCCAAGGTTCCGGCTGTGGAAAAGCCATCTTGCAAACACTCATCCACATCAACCATTCCCCGCCCTTTATCTAGCGATAAGATTTCAATGCCAATTCTGGAATCTTCCTTGAGCGATCGCAGCAACATGACTCCGCCGTGGGCGTGCTGCACCAGATTGTTCGCAATTTCTGTCACCACAATCCCAACCTTGCCCCGTTCTGTTTCCTGAAAACCGAGCCGAGTTGCTAAACCCATCGCTACCCGTCTGGCTTCCCCAGTTTGGCTAGATTCAGTAATTGTGACAGCGACAGATTCTCTCATTTTATTTCCATCGTACAATTATTATCCGTGTTCCTTCTCCCACCACAGACTGAATTTCAAACTCGTTGGCAAGTCGTTTAGCACCACCCAGCCCCATACCTAACCCGCTGCCCGTGGTGAACCCATCCTTGAGCGCCAGTTCGATATCGGAAATTCCCGGCCCCCGATCTTCAAAGGTTAGCCGGAGTCCTCGTCGTCGCCCTTCCTGAAGGGTTTCTAGCTTGACTGTGCCGCCCCCTCCGTAGTCTAGGGTATTGCGGGCTAACTCACTGGCGGCGGTGATAATTTTAGTTTGATCTACTAAGCCAAAGCCAATTTCCACGGCCATCTGGCGCACGGCCTGCCGAACTAAAACTACATCTGTAGAAGATTGAATGTCGATAGTTTCAGTCTTCTGCATCATCATCTACACGCCATTTCTTGGCAGTGATTTGATTTGTGGTTTCATTGAGTGACGATCGCAACAATGCCATACCCTTTTCGACGTTTAGGGCAGTGCGAATCCCCGTCAGCGACATCCCCAATTCCACTAGAGTGATTGCCACGGCAGGCTGCATCCCGACGACAACTGTCTCAGCATCCAGCACCCGTGATATTTTGGCAATGTTGCCTAAAATCCTACCAATGAAGGAATCAACAATATCTAATCCAGAAATATCAATCAGGACACCGTGAGAGTGAGTTTGAGTGATGCAGTTGGTTAGGTCGTCTTGTAGCGTTGTGGCGAGGCGATCGTGCATATCTACCTGGATTGTCACAAGTAGAAAATTGCCCATTTTGAGTATAGGAATGCGTTCCATTGCTTTCTTCCAGCTATTTGGATTGAGAGCGGGAAATGGTCGTTCCCAACCGTTTTAGCGCCGTCAGAAAGGCATCGGCTAAGGTTGCTTTTGTGACTACATTTGTCAAATCAATGCCAAGATAGACGATCGTTTGGGCAATTTGAGGACGAATGCCACTGATCATACAATCAGCTCCCATGAGACGGGCGGCGGTAACAGTCTTGAGCAGATGTTGAGCAGTTAGGGTATCGACAGTGGGAACCCCGGTAATATCAATGATGGCAACTTCGGAACTGGTTTCGATAATCTTTTGCAATAACGATTCCATCATCATTTGAGTCCGGGCACTATCCAAGGTGCCGATAATCGGCAATGCTAAAATTCCCTCCCAGAGTTTAACGACGGGGGTAGACAGCTCCATCAACTCTTCCTGCTGCCGCAAAATCACCTCTTCCCGCGCCTTTTGATAGACTTCAATGGTCAGCAATCCTAACTGATCCAGTAAGTTTGTGGCTAACCAGATATTTTCACCCAACTCAATGGGGTCTTGCAATTGCTGACGCATTCGCTTGAAGAGGGGTTGCTTGAACGAAAAGACGAATGTAGCCGTTTCTGAAGGTGTGAAGCCATTTTGCGATCGCGATCGAGAAATGCTGTTGAGCATCTCCCGCATCTCTTGCCACTCCGCTGTCTGAATATTGGTAAAGTTGCCCCGCCCAACGGCAATCCGAAACAGACTCAGGAATTCTCGGCACTCCTCCTTTAGATGGGCTTCTTTAATCAAGCCTCTGCGAATATTGACAGTGGCTAGTTCCTGAGTCCATTCCGACAGCAAGTCTGCCTCGAAGGTTTCTAATATCTCTGATATCTTACTTTCGCTCATCGTTTCTTTGAGGGCAACCGCTTTCATTAGTTCAAAATCAGTGTATGACGATTCAGCTCAAGGTGAAAGCGATGATGACAAAAAGCCTAAAAGCTTGCTAGATATGAAGTGCGATAAATTGGGCAGACATACACCCGGATTTCTCACCACACCTCTCAAAGCTTGTGCAGGGGAGCAGGGGAGCAGGGGTGCAGGGGAGAGTTCAAATACCAAGTTCTTTCCCCTCTGCCCCTCTGCCCCTCTGCCCCTCTGCCCCTCTGCTCCATCAAACGCCTGAAGCTTTTGAGAAATACGGGATACAGCAATACCTGGGTTGGGCTATGCCTACCCTAAGATTGATTGAGGATCTGCAAAAAAGTTACAAAAAAATGCGATTCGTCTAAAAGTGTATTCTGACTCCTGAATTCTGACTCCGCTGTTTTTAACGCGAATTTCGGGACTGTGGTTGAATGGGAAGCGGAGAACGAGAAGGTACTTTATCGCGCCATAGAAGCAAAGGAATACAGAAAAATCCCAAAATAATTACAGATCCAGTCATGATCCAAACCATTAACCGATTTGGTCTATAGTTGCCTCCTTCAATTTGCCAGAAAACTTGGTTGTATCGCCACGCAGCTAAGGCAATAGTCGAAATTCCAAAAATTACCAAAGCAACACCCAAATTTTCCGAGTTAGATAATGGACTTACCGGAGGTTCTTGTTGAGTAAGAGTAATATTCAACTGGCGCAGAAATATACCAAATCGCGCGATCGCAAAACCAAACCCAATCAATGCAATAGAAGTGCGTAGCCAAGCCAGAAAGGTACGTTCGTTCGCTTGATGCTCCCTTTGGCGGTCAATTTTCGGTATTTTATCCATGAGTACTTTTGACGACTATTTACCCTTGAAAAGTATTCATAACGATGAATAGCATGAACTAGCGCCACAAGGTCAACACAGTCTAGTCAGGACTCTAAGAAGACCCCAAGCGATCGCGAGAATCTTTACAATAGTAAATAAGGTAAAGATATATATCAGAGTCAAAATCAATGGGATTATTCGGATTCGGCAAAAAGGCAGTTATGCCCACACCAGAGGAAGCTTTGTCAGGAAGGGCACAATCTATGTCAGTACCCACAGCTCATTATGTCAACAAGAATCCCTTAAAACCTCCTTTTCCCGATGGATTAGAGAAGGCAATCTTTGGTTTGGGCTGTTTTTGGGGTGCAGAACGCAAATTCTGGCAACTTAAAGGAGTTTACACCACCGCAGTTGGTTACGCTGCTGGTTTAACACCCAACCCCACTTATGAAGAGGTATGTAGTGGGCGAACCGGTCACAATGAAGTGGTGTTGGTTGTGTTTGATCCCAAAGTGATTAATTATGCCGAACTGCTAAAAGTCTTTTGGGAAAGCCACAATCCCACCCAAGGGATGCGCCAAGGTAATGATACTGGCACTCAATACCGTTCGGGAATTTATGTATATTCCGAAAATCAAAAGCAGCTAGCAGAAGCATCGCGGGAAGCTTATCAGCAAGCCCTCAACGATGCAGGTTATGGCAAAATAACCACAGAAATCTTGGATGCACCTGAATTCTACTACGCTGAAGCTTACCATCAGCAATACTTGGCTAAAAATCCCAATGGGTATTGTGGTTTGGGAGGGACAAATGTTTCTTGTCCCGTGGGTGTAGTTGAATCGCAAGTTAGTAGTTAGAAATAGAGTTGGTGGGGTAGTCAACTTCACGTGAGTTCGACGAACCTCTCCCTGCCTTGAACTTTAGTTCAAGTCTGTCCCTCTCCGAGTCGGAGAGGGATATGTTTTATAGCGATGTCTACGACGGGCTACGCCTACGCGTAAAGTAACTAAAGTATTGGGATAGTGCGTTAGCCAAGGGCATAACGCACTTACAAAATTACGAATTACGTTAGCGTAGCGGGGCGTAGCCCATTACGAATTACGAATTAAATGAGCTATGCGTTTTAACACTTTAACAACAGTATGTAGATCATCCCCACGATTTAGTGACAGTGTGTAAGATAGTGCATATCTAGGTGTACCCTGTTTCGTCAACTTAATAAATTGAAATTCCCGACCATTGATTACAAAACCGAATGTAGGTTTATCATTACCAGGATTAGCCAACATATAAGCTAATGCTTGAGGAATTCCTACCTCCAAAGAATAATCTGCTCGTTTTGCTTCAATAACGAGAACCCAAAATGGAGGATGGAACACCAAGATGTCAATACGTCCTCTGATAATCGTGCCTTCGTCTTCAGAAGAGATTTTTACCTCTTGTTCTGAGGCAATGTAGAAAGGCGGTTGATAAAAACCTGCTAGACGCAATAGTGGAGATAGCACCACCATTTTGACTACAGGTTCCAAAACAGGATATTTCGATAGATGCAAATATTCTGCTTTGACTTCGTTGAGAGATTCCTTTTCTAAATCACTCAACTCAGGTAAATCATGCTGCCATTCTGAAAAAAAATCTTCGTCGTCTGCAAGTTGTAGACCAAATTCATCAATCAGTTGGGCTAGGGTGATATCTTTTCCTTGAAGAATTTGAACCATTTGTTCAACCCTTATAATTATCTGCCTAAAAAACCCGCTTGAAATTCACCCAAAAGACTGCCTTACAGTGCAGATTTGAGCAAAACGATCGCTCGAATCCACAACATAATACTAATAGGCGCTCCCAGGAGAATACCAGCGATCGCCCAGCCTCTCTGATGCGCTTTGAATTGTTCAATACTACGCCACGGTCTACTTTTCCAGGCCCATTCATTGCCTTTAGCACCGAGTGCGATCGCCATTAACCACCAACCATGCGGTACAAAACAGAATAGCCCATACCACACTTGATTAGGCCACATCCACAACCAAGGCATCAAAAATGCCCCCCAATTCCAACCAAGAATTTCCTCTGGAACTGTTTCATTGTGATTATTTATCCCGCATCCAGAATTGTTGATTATTTCTTTTAGCGGCAAAAGTTGATTCTTGTTTGCAAATTTGACAGCCAGACCAGATTTAAGAACATTCAGCGCTTCGCGGGCACTAGTAAATCGTTGTTCGGGAGCGGGTTCTATCAACTTTTGTAGCCAACTGACAAAACTGGGACTGAGATTAACTCGGTCTGTAAATTGCAGTCGCAAATCCTGCTGGGGTAAATCAGAGGGGGAAGTCCCAGTTAACAAATGAATTAAAGTCGCTCCCAGTGCATAGAGGTCTGAAGCCGCAACCGCCCGACCACCAAATTGTTCCATTGGGGCATAACCATAAGTACCCACAACGGTAAAAGTAACACCCTCTCTTGCCGCTTTATCCTGAACTGCGCCAAAATCAACTAAATAAACCCGATTATCGTCGCCCCAGATTAAATTACTTGGTTTAATATCTCTATGCAACACCCCTGGATTCAACTCATGTAGATAAATGAGAATATTTAAAACCTCAACAGCAATTTTTCTCGCTCGCTTTTCAGTAAACCTTTTGCCAACAGCAAGTTTATCCTTGAGTGATTCACCAGGGATATATTCTTGTATTAAGGCAAACCAGAGTGTGCGATCGTCGATACAAAAATAATCAATATACTGGGGAATTCGGGGATGATTTAGCTGTTTGAGAATTTGTGCTTCCCTCTCAAAAAGTTTCAAATCATCCCACTGCACAGTACCGCCAAAGGCCAAAAGTTTGACCACAACAGTGGAATTATCGCCATCAGAGGCTTGTAAATCCAATGCTAGCCAAGTTTGACGAATTCCATTGTTACCAAGTTGGCGTTGAATTTGATAACGGTCTTGTAATATCTGTTCTGGTTGCAGCATCTTACACCTGCTGGCAATTTACTCTGATTCCCTTACTATTCAAGGATAGTCATTATCTGGAGAAACTGTGGGAGCCTGATGATTTTTTGAAAGCAGAAAATATTGTTGTCGTACTGTGTGGAGGCGACAAAAGTACACAGAATCAAGACATCGAAGATGCAAAAGCTTACTGGAAGGAGTACCTAAGCGGTGAGAAAATTTAGAACACTTGATGAATTTGAAGAAGAGTACTTCCGCAAACACCCGGAAGAAATCGACGATTATTTGACCGAGATATTTCAGGAATATTCAGAAGACAATGATTCCGGCGCGTTGTTGCTCGTGTACGAGGAATTAGTGAGATAGCCGAGCAAACAGGGATGACACGCCGGGGATTGCAAAAAGCCTTATCCAGTAATGGCAACCCGCGCCTTGAAAACGTCAATTCAATTATGAAGGCGCTGGGATATTGCCTGACGCTGCAAAAAATCATGCCTCCAGCCGGAGAGTAACAGTCAAACCAATTCGCAATTATACCCCACGCATAAATGCTCTTGCTTGAATACTGTTACTGCGTGTTTTGTTTTTTGCATAATTAAAATTAGGTGGCTCTGTATCCCAAATAAATTAATTATTCAATTACCTGTACAATTGCGAAAAGCAGCGATCGATACCTGTAAACCTACCAATTGTTGATACCTAATGGAGTTAGTCCGATTTTAGGTCATTATTTTACAGAATAATTTTTGCGATAGTAAGCTTGATATTCCGCAGACAGCAGCGGTTCCCACCAATCACGATGGTTGAGATACCATTCAACAGTTAAACGTAAACCCTCAGCAATCGTTACAGAAGGCGTCCAACCAAGCTGAGTTTTAATTTTGTTTGCATTAATTGCATATCTCCGATCATGTCCTTGTCTGTCTTTGACAAAAGTAATTAACTGCTTGACTGGATATATTGGTAAATCAGATGCTAATTCATCCATCATCTGACACAAAAGTTGGACGAGGTTGATATTTTCCACCTCATTATTGCCACCAATATTGTATGTTTCTCCTGGTTCACCATGATTAATCACCACATCCAGAGCCAGACAATGATCGCCCACATAAAGCCAATCCCGCACATTTTTACCATCGCCATAAACAGGTAATGGTTTCCCGATCAAAGTGTTGATGCACATCAGGGGAATTAGCTTTTCGGGAAACTGATAAGGGCCGTAATTATTAGAGCAATTTGTGATAATGCTTGGAAGTTGATAAGTATGATAATAAGCACGCACTAAATGATCGCTACCCGCTTTTGAAGCTGAATAGGGACTATTGGGAGCGTAGGGTGTAGTTTCACAAAAAGCTGGGTCATCTGCGCCCAAACTACCGTACACTTCATCAGTAGAAACGTGTAGGAAACGATAATCAGATGGTTGTGCTTTCGCCTGCCAATGTTGCCGAAAAGCTTCCAGCAGCGTGAAAGTTCCCACCACATTAGTTTGCACAAAAGCAGCTGGCCCAAGAATTGAACGATCGACATGAGATTCAGCGGCAAAATGGGCGATGGTATCAATATTTTCGGTTAATAATAGCTCGTCTATGATGGTGCGATCGCAAATATCCCCCTGAACAAACCGAAAATTCTCTCTACCCTCAACCAGCGCCAAATTCAGACGATTCCCCGCGTAGGTAAGAGCATCTAACACCACCACGCGATCGTCTGGATAAACCTGACACCAATGATGGACAAAATTCGCCCCAATAAACCCCGCACCACCAGTAACTAATAACCGCCGATTCATCTAACTTCCTCTCTTAATCTCTGTGTTCTCAGCACCTCTGCGATCGCCTGCGGTAAGTCGCTACGCGTCTACGTTTCTATTACTTAAAATATTTCTTCCTCAGTTTCCCGTATATCTTCTGCGCGAGTAATTTTGCCACACGTGTTTTCGTCAAACTCTTAATATTAGATGGCTGCTGGATTTTGTGGTCAAAAAACTCATTCAACTCATCCACAATAACTTGGAAACGCTTAATAATATTTTCAGTCCGATGCTCAACTAAAAACTCTTCAGACAAACTAAATACTACTGAAGATTCAATTACTTTCATAATACGTTTAACATCATATTCTTGAGAATATCCAGCAATTTTATAGCAATTAAATCCCGGATCTAAGTAATCAGCTAGTCCACCATTGACACTAGAAAATACTTGACAGCCACAGGCAAGAGCTTCCATTGGTTGTAGACCAAATCCTTCACTAACACGCTGTTGTGCCCAGTACTCAGCAGAATCATAAAGATAAACCTTAGCTCGGTTAAATAGCCCAGGTAAATCCTCAATGTATGAATCAACAACCAATACTTTACAACGTTTTTGCAACGCTGGAATCAATTCTTTAATTAAATACTCAGAAGACTTCCGAGCCTGAACTAAAACATCAATATCCCGTTCCAGACCTAAATTTTGAAACTCATCAGAAATTTGATTTGGCAAATAATAAATTAGAGAATTTGGTGATTTTTCTCCCCAATATCCCATTGTATAGCGGCTAACAGTCATGATCGGAATACTCGCAGGTAGCCTAAATGGATAACCTGCACTATGTGCGTGGTAAACGACATTGTATTGCTTAAGTTTAGCCACGAGTTGAGCTATATCAAATCCCCAACTGATCACAAAAATTACATCATTTAAATTTTTCTCTTTTAGCAAATCATCAATGAAAAGCTTACCTTTTTCCCGTTGACGGTAAGTTACAACATCAGCACTACAGAAATTCTGAGCCAGATTAAGTGCTTTTAACTCAGCCCAAAGACCACCACAGGCAAATTTGTCATCTGTACCAGGGAGTAAGAAGTAAAGTTTTCTCATAATTTTTTTAGGGGAGTGGGGAATGGGGAGTAGGGAGATGGGGGAGCAGGGGGAGATGGGGAAGCAATATCTTCTTCATCTCCCTCATCCCCCTCATCTTCCTCATCCCTACTCTTGCCAGCCCACTTTAACAAAATGTGCCTCACGCCCCCAAACATCCCGTGTACGAGTAATATTTTCAATTGCTAGGTTAAAAGGAATAGCAGTTGTTAGGTAACGCTGTGCCATAGAACCTAAATCAGGTGCGAGTTCAGCAGCTGTGGTTGCTGCTAACCCCAAACCTATAAGTTGCTCAATTGGGCGAAATGGTAGCAACAGATGCACACCCACAGCTAGTCCAGCTGTTAAGAGCATTGCTACTGATAAATTTGTGCCACAACGGGGATGTACAGCCAAATCCCATTCTCCACTGGTGATGCGATATCGAGCAAGTGTGACCGCACGCCGCAAATCACTAATATTTACCTCACCATAGAGGTAGAATCCCTGCTCAGTAGACAAACCGCCTAATAGTTCATTATCTAGTTGAACCTTAGTGGATTCTGCTCTGCCAGGATAGGCACTTTTTGATTCGCTCAGAACCCAAACGGTAGCGTGTTCTAAGGCGTGAACCTGCCGCAGCGTCAAAATTTCCTTCAACCCTGGAATAAACGATAGCTGTCTGAGTAAGTCGGTATCTTGTGTGGGTTGCGGAAAGTCTGAAAATTGGTCTTCAATACTCGGAACTTTCTCAGATACAGGTATCGTAAAATCAAAGTTAAAAAATTCAAAGGGAGACGAGCTACCCTGAAAATAAGCGGAAGTATTCATTGGAACACTACTCCCAAAGCCGATGGGGCAACATAGATTTCTTTCAAATGTAACGCTTGCATCACTGAATTGTTGCTAATTTTTCTAGATGATTGTTTGTTTGGGCATTGGGAATTGGGCATTGGGCATTGGGAATTATTGTAGATGGTTCTCCCAAGTTCCCAGTCCCCAGTCCCCAGTCCCCAGTCCCCAGTCCTACAATCTGTTCTGCTGAATTTGGAAAGTAATTCTGATCTTTATAATTTCCGAGTCCGAGGGTCAGCTGGCTCCACTAACATAAACTCCGGCTGAGTGAAGGACTCGGAACTTTTGGTAGAGTGTTCACACTGAAAACTTAGTCGTGAGAGGGGAAAAATCAGTAAAACTCAAAATGGGCTTGCATCATACCAGACCAAAGCAATTACGTTGCTACTAGTAAATTGTTTATTCGATCTGGTTAGGTAGAGTACAGCAATTGACATCATTCAAACAGACTTTGCCCCACTGTAAAGCCCAGCGGACAAGGGCTACTCGATTTTCTGTCTCGGTCTTGGTGAGAATATTACTGATATGGTTATCAACTGTACGCTTGCTAATCTCCAGTTTTCCTGCAATCTCTTGGTTAGTTAAGCCAGCGGCTACTAAGTCGATAATTTGCAGTTCTCTGTCTGACAGACTAACGGGGGTCTCAGACTTGCCACCAGCCATGACTATTTCTATCCTCCCTTGGTATATGTACTTAATCGCTCTTTCTAATTCTAGAAGATTCTTTTGTTGGTAGGGGTTTCAAGTGTTAGCAGTAATACGATTGTCAATATTTTCTTTGGATTTCAAGTTGACATAAATATAACCTACGCAATTTCAAAAGTAATAAATATAGCTTATTATCGCAAGAATCTTTTCTCAGCACTTAGCTCAGAGAAGCGAGAATTAGAAGCATATACATGCTATGGGAGTAGTAAAAATTGCTATTTAATTCTATGAAGGACTGGCGACAGATTAGCAAAAACTATTGTAGATTTTATACTGTAAATTCCTAATCCCAAATCGAAATCTAAAATTGAAAATGAGATGAGCAATCCCCGTGTTTTGTGCCTTGGTGAAATTTTGTTTGATTGTTTAGCCGATCAATTAGGGCTAAAGCTAGAAGAAGTGAAATCTTGGACTCCCTATCCAGGAGGGGCACCAGCTAATGTAGCCTGTGCTTTAGTCAAGCTGGGGACGCCAGCAGGATTTATCGGAGCCGTTGGTGAAGATGAACCAGGGAATGCACTGGTCAAGCTATTACAAGATGTAGGTGTAGAGACGACGGGGATACAACGCCATCCCACAGCACCAACGCGGCAAGTTTATGTTACACGGGATCTGGCTGGCGATCGCACTTTCGCCGGATTTGGTCAGTACGATACCGCAGAATTTGCCGATACTCGCCTGCAAGCTAAACAATTGTCAGATTCGCTGTTTCAAGAAGCAGATTTTCTGGTTTTGGGTACTTTGGAATTAGCCTATCCTGAAAGTGAAAAGGCAATTCACCGCGCTCTAGAGTTAGCAGAACATTACGACTTGAAGATTGTGCTGGATGTCAACTGGCGTCCTGTATTTTGGAAAGAGCCAAACATCGCCCATCAAAAAATTCCAGAATTATTTAACCGAGTTGATTTCCTCAAACTCTCCAAAGAAGAAGCTGAATGGCTATTTGAAACCGCAGATCCCGGAGCCATCACTTACCGTCTGGCTTCAATTGAAGGGGTACTAGTAACAGATGGAGAAAACGGTTGCACTTACTGTTTAGGTGAAAACGAAGGAAAATTACCTTCATTTTCCATCCCTGTAGTTGATACAACTGGTGCAGGGGATAGTTTTTTGGCAGGATTTATCCACCAACTAAGTCAGAATGGTATCCACGGCTTGCAGGATGCAGAAACAGCAAAACGCATTGTCACTTATGCCAGTGCTGTTGGAGCGCTGACTACTATTAAAGCAGGTGCGATCGCTTCTCAACCTACTGCTGCTGAAGTGGAAGCTTTTCTAGCCACACACCAACTTTAGAAACTAGCATAAGTTACTGGGATATCAGCCACTAAAGGCTGATACTCCCGGCTAGAAAATGGACGAAAATTCTTATGCCAAACTTTATACTTTAATAGCTGCATAAACAGCGATGCTGATACCTATAAGTGAATAGAAAGTACAGATTAGCTTAAGGTATTGGGAAGCATTATGAAAAACATCACAAAATGGCTTTTGGGTTTAGGGCGTGTCATCAATTGAGCCAAATGACAGAAGCAGCCAGATAAATTGCAC
>NZ_JBDNJQ010000174.1:0-16920 GCF_051172895.1 Nostoc sp. CALU 1950
CCGTCTCTACAAAAGACTGATTATTGTAGAGACGGCGATTCATCGCGTCTCTTGCATTAATTGCGGTTTTCCCCAAAGTATGGTTTCCTGCTTGTAAATGGCAATTCCTGGTTTTGCTCCTTTGGGTTTGTAGACGTGTTTTAGCTGAGTGTAAACTACTGGAACTTGCTCACTCTGACGGGCACGACTGTAATATGCAGCAAGATTAGCTACAAATTGCAAATCAGCTTCTTCTGCAACAGCACCCGGTTCTAAGCGTAGTAATACATGACTCCCTGGAATTTCTTGAGCGTGGAACCAGATGTCATAATCTCCAGCTACACGAAAGGTCAATTGGTCATTTTGGCGATTGTTACGACCAATTAATACTTCAAAGCCACTGGGAGTCAGGTAACGATGAAAGTTCGTGCTGGGAGGTTCGTTTGCACTGCGGCTGCGGTATTCGGGATCTTCTAGATATTTTTGCCCAATCAATTCTTCGCGGATTTCTTCTAAAGCTCGTAAATCTTCTGCTGTTTGGTAGCTATCTATCTGAGCGATCGCAGCTTCTACTTGTTCTAAATACTCAATTTCTGTCTGCACTTCCAACAGTAGCGGTTCCACAGCAGCACGAGCGCGTTTCAGTTTTTGGTGCTGTTTGTAAAGACTTTGGGCATTTTGGACGGCATTTTTATCTGGTTGGAGAGCGATCGCAATTGGCAAATTTGTATCAAAATCAGCAAGGATAATTTCTTTCATCCCTGGTTCCCAGTTTTGCAGGTGAGCCATCAATAAATCAGCTTTTTGTCGATACTCATCGGCTTGATCTGATTGCTGCAAGCGCGTCTTAAAGGTTTGAGCTTTGTTCCGTAATTTCGCCAGAATATTATTCAATTTCTGACTCAACTGATGGCGCAATTGGGAAAATAACTGTTGGTCAATTTGGTTACTGTAATAACAGTTAAGCAACTCTTGGATATTTTTGACTTTTTCAACTGCACCCCAACCCATTACGGTGTAGCCATCTTTTGTCCAAGCGGGTTGAAATTTTCTGGAATTCAAGGCTTGCAGCCATTCTTGCCAAAGCTCAAATAGCCGTCTCCAGTCGTCGGGGTTGAGAGTATCGGTGGATGTTTCTGGTGCAATATTTGCTTCTAACAGCATTAACTCCAGTAGTGCTGCACTCAAACCACTATAACTTTTCAGCAATTGCCGCTTGATTGCCCCTGGTACTAAACTTACCCGTTCTTGCCAACGTTCTTGGGATTCGTTCAAACTGGGGACAGTGCCAGTCAGTTTCGGTGGTGTTTCATAAGGTTGTCCGGTTTGGATGGGACGAACACTAGATTGTTGCTGACTAACTTGATGAGCGGCGGTGATAATTATATTGTTAGCGTCGGTGAGAATGACGTTGCTATACTTGCCCATGATTTCTGCATAGACATGATACAGGGCACTTTCTCCAGGACGACGAGCAAATTGCAAATCAATAACCCGCTCCCAAGGAGCGATCGCTTCAATCGCCACCAGCGCCAAACCACCCAATTGGTGTATCAGTTGTTGGCTAAAGGTAAAAGTATCTGGCGATCGCGGTGGTGGATCACCAATACAAATATGTGCAGCTTGCGGATGCCAAGAAATCTGTAGCCAATCCCGCTGTTTCAGGGTGCGTAATGCTATGGCAATAGTGTAGCGATCGCGCTGATAAACCTGTTCTGTCCGCGAGGGCAGCCAGTTAGCGCGGATTTCGCTACAAGTAGCTGTAAGAGTGGTGAAGTCAACTGGTTGCATAGCCATTCGCGTTCAAAGGTCGATGCTCAGTATACTTCTATCTATTGATATTAGCGTAGGCGTAGCTCGCCTTCTCTACGAGATGTACTGTAAATCAGCATCGCCTAATTGAAGTGATTTATTCCTTCTGGCGTTGTTTTTGGTGTTATATATCTGTAATGAATTGTTGGGTATTTCCCTATTCAATTTGTTGCCTAAGCGATGGTGTTAAAATCATTATTCCTCTCACAACTTCTTCAGGAGTAGCCGTACCATCGATTATCTTTGGTGCGATGGTCATTACTTCCAAAGCCAGGTTTGTTGGAATTCCCTTTGCTTCTAACCGCTTCAATTCCAAAACGTCAATACCTGCTGTTAATCCATCCAAATACTCTTCTACACTCACTCCCAAATTTTCAATTTCCACCATGAGTATAATTTCCTGGTTTTTTGTTTGACATTTCAGACGATACCTTATATTTAACTCAAAGCGATCGCTATGTCTCCCATGATTTATATGGCTGAAACCCTGATTATAAAAAGGTATTGCTCAGAAAATCAAACAGTATTGCCAAATTACTTACGGTTAGTTGGCAATACTGTTTAGTCAAAGGTTGTTTGTGAGAATTTCAGAGGTGTAAAAACACAAATTTTCCGTCTCTACAGAATTCATCGGTCTGTAAATGATTTGATTCTAATCGTATGGGGTTGCTTGTAAGGTTATTTAGCAAGCAATAAGGTTTCTTTAGCTGGTTCTAGCAGTTCGGTATAAAGCTCACTTAACTGAGTTGCGACGCCATGCCAACTAAACTTGTTTTCGACGCGCTTTCTACCAGCTTTACCCAATTCGTCTCGCCATTCTGGATTTAAGAGAATTCTGTCGATGGCAGACGCAAAGGCCTCTACATCTTGCGGTGGAGCCAATAAACCAGTTTCTTCATTAACCACCGTAAACTGAAGCCCGCCGACATCACTTGCTACAACTGGTGTACCGCTTGCCATTGCTTCGATCGCTACGAGTCCAAAGGGTTCGTAGTGACTGGGAACAACGCAAACATCAGCCGCTGCGTAATAAGTCGGCAAAATATCTTGACTGAGACGACCAGCAAGGGTGGTAAAGTCGCTCATACCTAATTCGTTGATAATAGCCTCAATGCGATCGCGCTCAATTCCGTCGCTATTACCTGGAGTACTACCACCACCAATAATTAACTGGAGATTCTTGGAGCCGCGTAGCCCAGACTCGTTGACTGCTCGCACCAAGGTTTCTATCCCTTTGCGTGGGTCAAAACGCCCTACGTACAATACAACTTTAGCTTCTTTGTCAATACCCAATTTATTTCTGGCTGCTTCTCGTGCAATCGAACCAAACCGCTGAATATCTGTACCGCAGGGAATGATGTCGATATTGCCTTCAGTGGAAACTAGCGATCGCATGTGTTGCTGTTCTTGTGGACTTGTCGCCACAATCCGCTCTGCTATTTCCAACACCTCTTTTTCTACTGCTAATCGCTTATTAGCAATCAGAGGAATATCCTCTATAGTGTTGTACTTGACTGCTCCCAATGAGTGGTAGGTGTGAACCTGTTTACTCTTTTGGATTTCCTTTAACTTCATTCCCACCCAACCAGAGAGCCAATAGTTAGTGTGAACCAATTGGTATGTAATGTCATTTTCTACTTGAAATTTGCAGAAATTATCCACAAATTCTTGCAGAAATTCAAAAATATCATCTCGCGGCACAAACTCAAGGGGGCCAGCTTTTAAACGAATAGTTCGACAATTGTTGCTATGTTCAACAATTGAGTCTTGCTCCAGACTCACCTTGCGGGTAAACATATCAACTTGCCATCCTAGCTGCGCTAGTGCTTCACCTACGTGGCGCACATAAACGTTTTGTCCCCCAGCTTCTTCTTTCCCTATTTCAATCGCCGGATCTCCGTGGACGGAAATTAAGGCGATACGTTTTTCGGTGGTAGAGTTCATAGTTTGTGTGTTGCTGATTTTAACAAAGTTTTAGGCTGTTCCAAGTTCGTGTATAGCACGCTTACCTGAATTGTTTAGGAACTTTGATTAATATTGATTTTAATTTACTATGTCTAATTTTTTTTTACATCTTCTGCCAGAAGTATACTTTTAGATAAGATACTTGTATTTAATTTTTTTAGAAATAGAAAATTGCTATACTTACATCTCATACTTTTGATAGATGAAAATTATATTTTTTCATCTGTGCCGTGCAAATATAGTTCCATAGATAGATGCCTTGATATAAGTTCGACGAAGTTGTAGTAGAACTTAGGAGGTAGGAGTAAAAAAAGTTTTTGCTCAGGCTTGTAAAACAAAGCACAATACCTAACTAACTTACAATCCGCTGTAAAAAATAGCCGTAGGCAGAGCCGATAAACCTTTTAGGTTAATATCTAAAGAAGGTTTCTTTTTATGGTAAGTTTCACCAACCAGCCCAGCGAAAAGATTGCTCACCAAATTAGGTACACTCTAAGATAGATTCGGTAAAAATTGACGAAATTTTTTCGAGTGTCGCCAAATAGCTTACTGAGAATAGTTTCAGTTATTTTTGCTACAAAGACTATTGTTGCTAACATTAAACCTATTGCAAAAGTGCTTTTTGCACTCTTGTGGGAAAAAACGAAGAGGGAAAGGGTTAAACCCGCATTTCTCACAAGCTTCAGACGTTTGATGGAGCAGAGGGGAAAAACTTACTGCAATTTCTCCCCTGCTCCCCTGCTCCCCTGCACAAGCGCAGGCTTGGAGAGGTGTGGTGAGAAATCCGGGTTTAACCCTTCCCCCGGACTCTTCGTTGAACCCATATTTTATGAAGTAGTAAGAATAACTGTTAAATATTGATGCAAAATCGGGGAATTGATTGAATTTGCTTCGGAAAGTTTCAGATTATATTTTCAATCATTAATAAATTTCAGGAGCAAATCAGGTGTTTACTTCAACCTTACTCGCTGCTGCAACTACACCCCTACAATGGAGTCCTACAGTTGGGCTGATTATCATTCTCGCTAATATTGTTGCCATTGCCTTTGGCAAATCTAGCATTAAGTATCCCAACGCGGAACCAAAACTACCTTCATCTAATTTATTTGGTGGTTTTGGTTTACCAGCGCTTTTAGCAACTACCGCCTTTGGTCACATCTTAGGAGTGGGCGTTGTCTTAGGGCTGCATAACCTGGGAAGAATTTAGGTTCTTACCCAAGTTAGCTTTTATTTGAAGATTCTTTTGTCTCCAGCTTTGAGCCAGAGAGTTAATTCTCTGGCTCTTTTTTATTAAAATTACTCGTTTAATTTGACGGCGACAACTATCTAACTCTTAACAAATGTCCACTCTAGTTCCTTAATGGGAGCTTCTTGTAGTGCTTTAGTTAGTTCGCTACTACTTTCAAATTTTACTTGGGAGAGTTCGCAGGCTTCGACATTGACTGTAAATTTATCGTCCTGGAAGGGCCACGGTTTAACAACAACCAAGTTATCACTGCGCTGCATGATGTCATAGCGCTGACCTTCAGGGCCCTTGCTAATCTCTAAAAACCGCTCATCCTCAGGTAGTTGTTGCTGGCATAAGATGAGAGAAAGGCGATCGCACCATTGCATAAATGCATAGGCTGCATCAACTTCCTCCTTTTTGATCCTCAGTTCTTTGCGCCAACGTTGCTGATTTTGAAGTTGTTCATCTAAAATTTTGTCTAGTTTTGAAGACTTTCCCCGCCTTGGCTCATTTAAACGGCTGATGTGCATAGAAATTAATAGAGCCACCCATCGTCCACGGTAAAGGGCATTCTTTGCCAGATCAGCCAATTTCTCGACACCGGCATCTGCATCGGCATTTGAGTTGAGGGTGAAATCCTGTGGCGCACCCGCTTCAGTCAAAATATCTTCTTCCCACTCTTTTTCTAGGTCATCGTGATGGGAAATTGCAGCCATCGTTTCATATAACCTTGCGGGAGCATCTTTACGTCGCCATTGTCCCGCCAGTTGAGCTGCTAATAGAGCATGGGCACGATGATAAATGACTTCCCAACCATTTGGCGTAGCGTTGACAATCACAAGTTAATCTCCTGATTCTGAGTTTTGAATTTGAGTTGAATTAATTTCTGAAATCAGAAATGTTGATGTAGATATTGATGAGCGATCGCTCTAATTTTTTTAGTGTGGCTGAATAATAGCTATAAGTATTTTCACTTGAGTGTAATAGCCAAATACTCAGTTGAAATTCCCGACCTTTCTAAAAAGTCGGGAATCTTTTTGTTTATGAGATGTAGCTTAACAGCCCAACAATTACTAAAGAGAGTAGCTGCCTAGCGGATGATTGAACTTTTCAAGAATCTGTTAAAAATCTCTTTACATCAAATCAACCTATACTCTAACTGCAACCTATGCAATTAAGAGTGACTTTCTAGCGGATTAGCAACATACTTGAATGCTGGCTCAGAATTCCAAGGGCCACGTTCATCTTTACCATTTCCGTTTGTAGATAGGTTGTAGTAAAGAGCAACAGTGTCATCTGGCTTAACATTACCAAAGAATGGATCTGTCAACTTACCCAGTGAATCTAGAGCTTTCATAAACATCTGTGTATGAGAAATTTCTCGTGTTAACAGATGGACTAAAGTTTCTTGGGTTCCTTTGTCAGTTGCCAACTTGATCAATGATTCGTAAGTCTGACGAGCGCCCGCTTCTGCTGCAACGTTAGCTCTTAAATCACGCACTACATCTCCACCCTCATTCAAGTAACTTGCAGTCCAAGCAGTACCTTGGCTATCTAGAAAATGAGGCCCAATTCCTCGGACTGCAAAGAGAGTACTCTTATAAGCCTCGGTTTGATCTACATTTTTAGTATGAGCTTCAATGAGTTTACCAACCATTTCTAAATGGCTGAATTCCTCAATTGCAATGTCTTGGAGCATATCTTTAATGCCAGCATTTTCAACGTGGAATGATTGAACCCAATATTGAAGTGCTGCACTCAGTTCTCCAGTAGCGCCGCCAAACTGCTCTAAAAGTAACTGAGCAAAACGAGGATTTGGCTCACTAACGTTAACTGCACGAATAGGCTCTTTTTTGTGAAAAAACATAGATTGATACTTCCAAAAATTATGATGTTAGAGAAGGGAGTAAAGCTTTAGCGTCAGCGTAGCCCAACATAAGTCTCGCACTTGCTAAAAGTCCTAAAACTACTCAAGCAATAATACTCACGAACTTCCTCAACAATCTCACTTGTATATAAGTTATCAACTCTCATCTAAAATTCTTTCTACCAGATGGGATAAATGCTAAATCCAAAAGTTAGACAAAATAGTTTACATGAATATTTGGATGGTGATTGGCATTTCTAGCATGAAAGTGTTAAGCAAAATTTATGTTAGATAAATCAGAATTCCTGAATACACAAGTCTAGACTTTCTTTGCTATAGGATGAGACATTAATAAATTATATTTTTAATATTTTATTTTATGCTTTTTATATCTATCTTAAGATGGAAAAATATGATCTAACTTTTTGGAGATACATTAAAATAACAAATCCCCTCAACCGCTATTTTAAAGGTAGATTGAGGGGATAATACGTAGCCAATATTTGCAAAAGCGATATCAAATGGCGCGGGAGAATTTTGTCTCTCGCGTTCTGGTGTGAGTATCAAATATGACGGCAATATTTCTTACTAATAATCTACCGATGTCTGTAATTTGGATCTGATTTTTTGATAAACTTACTAGACCATCGGCTTCTAGTGGTTTTAATGCCTCTATTTCCTCGGAGAAATATTCATCAAAATTGATATGATATTTATTTTCAACATCTTGCTTATGCAATTGGAAGTGAGACATAATACCCATGATGACATCCCGTCTGATGATGTCATTTTGAGTAAGTTTGATGCCTTTACTAACAGGTAACCTACCTGCTGCAATTGTCTGATAATAATCCTTTAATTCCTTGTGATTTTGGGAATAAGCATCTTCTAGCATACTGATGGATGTAGAACCAAAACCAAAGAGTTCTGTTTCAGCGTGGGTAGTGTAGCCTTGAAAATTGCGTTTGAGAGTGCCATTGCGTTGAGCGATCGCTAGTTCGTCATCAGTTTTAGCAAAATGATCCATCCCAATAAATAGATATTGGTTATTCGTCAATTCTTCAATGGTCATTTTTAGAATCTCTAACTTTTCCTCTGCTGGCGGTAGTGCCTCTTGAGGAATATTTTTTTGCGTCGGTTTGAGCCACGGTACATAGGCAAAGTTAAAGACCACAATTCGATCAGGATCTAATTCAATAGTCTTTTTTAGCGTCTCCCGAAATGTCTCGCGGTTTTGATAGGGTAAACCATAAATTAGGTCTACATTCACACTTTCAAACTTAGCTTCTTTGACCCAACTCATGACATCAAAGAGCATTTCTTCTGGCTGGACACGATTAACAGCTACTTGAACTTGGCTATTAAAATCCTGAATGCCAAAACTAATACGGTTAAACCCAATCTCTCTCAGAAAGAAAATGTAGTTTTTATCGATATAGCGGGGATTAATCTCAATTGAGATTTCTGCTTTTGAATCGATGTTGAAATAGCGATTTATATTTTTCCATAAAACTTCTACCTGGTGACGCTCTAAGTAATTAGGAGTACCACCTCCCCAGTGGATTTGCAGTACTTTTCTGTCTGGATCGATTAAAGCTGCGGTGTTTTTGATGTCTTGAATCAAAGACTCCACATAAGGTTTAGCAATATTCTTGTTGTTGGAAATTACCGTGTTACAGCCGCAGAAGTAGCAAGCACTTTGGCAAAAAGGGATGTGGAAATACAAAGAAAGAGGGGTTTTGCGTTGGTTCGATGCTGCGATCGCGGCCTTAAAATCAGTTTCGGTGAATGTTTCGCTTAACTCTGTAGCGGGCGGGTAACTGGTGTATCTAGGTGCGCGAGTGTCGTACTTTTGAATCAGATCCAGATCAAACTTGACACCAGGTAGTAAAAAAACCATTGAGTTTCTTTCCAATGAATGAAGGGAGTGGGGAATGGGGAGATGATTGAGAAATAACCAATGACAAACGACAAATGACAAATGACAAATGACTAACTTAATTAGCCGCAGCGATTTCAGTACTACCTGAATTCTGAGAACGAGTTAGGCTATTAAACAGGACTTGACCGAGTGCTTTGATTAAACTTCCTTCTAACTCCTGAGCCATCTGTAAGTTCAACGCAAAGGCATTATTCGCTTCTGCAACAATCCGTTCTGCTGTTATATCATCAACGGGTAATGCATTTAATGCCTGACGATACTTATCCTTAAATGCTTTTTTATCAGGAATTTGCTCAAAGTTGTAGAAGGATGTGCCTTCATAGCCAGAAAGCTTCAAAGCTGACTGAGCAACTTTTTGTAGCATTTGACCCCCTGAGAGATCGCCCATGTAGCGAGTGTAGGCATGACCTAGCAATAAGGCTGGTTCACTAGCAGAAATTTCCCGAATGCGATCAATGTACTTTTGGGCAGCGGATGAGGGTGTAACCTGCTCTCTCCAGTTATCCCCATAATAGAACACCATGTCTTTTTCGAGCGAGGATTGGCGATTAAGTTCGGGGAAGTAAACCGCACTAATCACAGGATGCTCTACATGGCTCTCTAATACTGCTTCTAGTTCGCTGTAGATGTAATACAAGTTGCTTAAGAACTTGGCGAAGCAGTCTCTATCCACAACTCCTTGCAAAAAACATTTCATGAATCCCACATTTTCTGCTGATGTGTGGGCTTGTTGAGTTCCAGAGCGGAGTTTGATGGCTAGATTGCTACTCATTGTTGCTTCCTTCATTGTTCAAGTGCAAGGCTTTTGGGCAGTCACCGACTCAGGATGCCTGCCAAGGCCAACTAAAAAATTGTTATTCTAGGTTTAGAGAGGATTTGCATGACTCTATCCAGCAAATACCACTGCCGATGCAAATCCCAGCTATTTTATTTCTCCTAAAATTATTTAACTATTAATAGTTCTATAGCTATTAAGTTATTAATATTTATTTATTGTTTGACAAGCCATTTGTTGACAAAAAAGGCAGGAGGTTAAGAGTATTAATTGAAACTTTAGTTCTGGTTTATTGCTCAATTCATAAAAAAATTATACCGAGACGCGCAGCGCCTACGGCGGCAAGCTACGCTCAACAATTGTAAAATTCTGCCAAAAACTACCCTTTATAACCTCCATTTTTGGCATTTTTGGGCATCTATTGCAGACTTACCTAATCAAACTCGTTGATGCTGATTAAACATCTCCCAAAATAAAATAGGAAAAATTTAACTTAACCTTATCCTTTCTTTGATTTATTCTTAGTTGTGCAAAGACTTTTAATACAATATAGTTTATTTAAACAGTATTAAAACTTCTATAAAAATCCAATTGAATTTTTGAAAAACTTTACTGCTGGTAGCTTTGGGTGATGTAAATCAGAGTTTCAGTATGCTTAACAATATTAATACCGAGCTATTAAGAGTTCTATGTGATATTGTCAAAACAGGTTTAAGGATTCAGCCTAACTGTTTGGTATCGTACTTACTAAATCAGGATAAACTCTATGTATCGATTCCAGATCAGTGCATACACACAAACGGGCGAATCCATTGGTTTGGTCGGTTCGAGTCCAGAGTTGGGATTGTGGGACATCACCAAATGTGTCCATTTGCGTACAAGTGGCGATCGCTATCCTTTATGGTGGACAGATATAGATATTGACATTCAGCCGCCTTTAGAATCAGGCAATGGCCAGAGAGTTGAATATAAGTATGTGTGCCTCGATGCAAACGGCAATGCCCGATGGGAGAGCTTACTAGATACAAACCGCTGGATACCGATTGACTCTAAAGAGCATTCCAGCAAAATTATTGTGGATGATGGCGCATTCGGTTATTTACAACCTTACCCCTTTGGATACATCGAGAAGTCGGCTGCCAGAATGCCTGTGGAAGAAGAGGCTGAAAGACTCAAAATCGTGGTTATTGGCAGTTCCGTCGCATTAGGTCATAAAGCCTGGTTTCTGAAAGGTTGGGTCTGGCTATTGGCACAGGCTTTACAGCAAAAATATGGGCATCAACTTGTGAATGTGTCGGAAGTGGGGGCGAATGTCAGCAGAACGATCGCTCGATTTGGGTCAGTTGTCACCCCAGAACAACCGGATATCGTGATTATTGCCCTATCTCTGGGTAACGAAGGGTTAGCCTACTGTCACCCTTACGAACGGCGGGCAGTACAGCGGCGGTTTGAAAGTGGCTTGCAGCAGTTGGTGAAAATGACGCGCGACATCGGGGCTATTCCGATTTTGGGCGGAGTCTATCCCAATGGCGACTATTCCCTGGAGCATTACTGGCTGATGCAAGACACACACAAGCGAATGCTAAGTTGGGACGTAACCGTACTAGATTGGTTGGCAGTTGTAGATGATGGGCAAGGACGATGGAAAGCGGGGACATCCTTCGATCCGGCTCACCCAAACGCGATCGGTCACAGCCTGATGTATCAGCAGATCGATCAGCACCTATTCGATATCGACAAAGACGAATTGGCAAAAGAAAAACAACGCTTCCAGCAACCGAATGAATTTGCCATCTACTTTGACACTGTAGGTTTTCATGTCTCTGTCTGTATCGAAGAGAAGCGTTTACGGATCATTAATCAATCACAATACAGCTACACAATCGCTCCCTATTGGCAGGAATTGCAAACTGCACTGCAAAGTCAGGCAAGATTGATACCAGGTATTTACATTGCGAAATCTGTTAAGCCAGGGACACTCCCCTTCTTCGCTGTACAAGAGGATGGCGCGATCGCAACTACATTAGATATTCCCCCTAGTGCCGATCTAGAATATAGCGCCGCCTTCAATCTCTTTTCGCCGAACAACTCACAAGTTTTGTTCTACGACGGGCATCTGGGGATTTTGCAAGCGGACGAACGCCACCTCTGGGTGATCAACGAATCAGAAAATGAATACAACATCCAGCCCATGTGGACAGAGGTTTGCAACGCACTTAAAGCCATGCCATCGGGTGTCTATGAAGATCCGCTTTATCCCGATGCCCCCTTCCGCACCTTGATGATTGGTAACGATGGGCTAGAAAGCCGGGTAAAAGTACCACCCAAGTCTGCGGTGTTTTTCCAATACAAATGTCAGTTATCGGATATCAAGCGCGTGGCGATTCTTCCCCTTGGCGATCGCTGTGCCGTCCGCATGATGTTGTACAAGATGGAGTACGATGGCCCTGCTTTTCCCTTTGATCTGACACGCACGACTAATATTGCAGATGTTGCGGATGCGATCGCAAACGGTTTTTATGATATGTGGAACCCTGCCTTCCTGCACTACAGCCCAGATGCAGGCAGAATTTACCACAGTAAGTGGTCGGGTTTGTCTTTTGCCCATGAAGTTGAGGAGACAGACGACCCAACAAGCGATATGTCTCCCGTCCATGAACGAATGCGCGTTCGTTACACAGCACGTTCTGAAAGGTTTTGGTACGCACTGCGGCACTGCGACAAAGTGCTTTTCGTCCGCACGGGAATTTGTGATCGCGGTGGCGTAATTGATCTGGTCAACAAGCTACAAAAACAATGTCAGGGGAAGCCATTTCATCTCCTGCTTCTTTCTCCCCAAAGCGATGATGAGTTTTTAGGCCTCCCCAATGTGCTGCACTACAATGTCGAGTTTAATCCCGATCGTATGTATGACGATTTGGGACATTGGATGTATTGCACAGAAGTGATGCGAGGAATTCTAGAATCCCTTGGTGTGTCCAGTAAAAACCTCTTTTGGTGCCCACCCAAACCTGCGAAGGGGTGGGAAACTAGTACCGCAAGGCGGAATTAAAAATTAAAAATTAAAAATTAAAAATTAAGACAGCGTAAGGGTTTTGTTGATTGGGAATGGGTGGTTTATTTCCGCCGTGCTGTACTAGGTAGGGGAGCAACGCGAAAAAGTGAGATCCTCGTGAAATAGGCAGGGGGATCAGGGGGAGTAAAGAGACGTTTTTAGTCCTTTTTACACCGAAACGGATTGCTTATACACTTATTTCTTTCTCTTAACCTGCTTCCCCTGCTTACCCACTCACTGTTAGAGGATTGTTCCCCTAAGTAGAGGCGATCGCTCTTTGATTGTCCAATCCCTTGGAATTACTGTGAGTTAGCGCTTGCAACCCAAGTTTTATCTACCCACTTTAGAAGGGAATATCATCTGGATCTGGTTCTTCCTCCTTCACTGCGGGATAAGTGGTTCGCTCATAATTTGTGGGTTGGGGTACGGGTTCGTAACTTGTCGGTTGGGGAGTAACGCCAACAGGATTTGTCGCTGGGGTAGGTGCTGGACGTGGTGACTCGTAAGTGCTAACGTCTTTCTGTGGAGGACGAGATGCTGAAGATGTTTGTCGTGGAGCCGTTTCAGTGAATGATGGAGTTGCGGTTGCTGAGGGTAATGGATCAGTATTAAAACTACCTCCAACAGGTTGAATTTGTTGCACTGTTAATTCAGCGCGTTTTTCTTTAAAACCTTCTTGACGTTCAACAGTAGTCATACCTAAACGTCCTACCAGGATGACGCGATCGCCTTGGTGGTAGTTTTGCTGAATTTCGGTCGCTAAATTCCCCCAGCCGACAACTTTCAGAGTGGCTGGCGGATCTTCTGGTTTCTGGGAATTGGGAAACTGAACCAGCATTTCCGTGACTCCCAAATTATCCGCTGTATAACGGAGTTGCGGCTCGTTAATAATTTCCGCCATCAAAACGCAGCTGTTCATTAAAATTACTCCTGACTGCAAAAAGTGCTGATTGAAAAAGAGGGGGTTTTTCTATGTAGTGCCAACTAATATCTAAATAGGTTTAATTTTTTGCATTTTTTAATAATATTTGAACAAATTTTCTAACAGAATTCAGGATTCATAATTCAGGAGTCAGGATAACACTTGATGGATGAATATACCAATCATACTGGACTCCTTATCAATTCTGACTTCTGACTCACCTCGGCTACGCTCGGCAACCACCTGGGTGCTGAATTCTTTTTAGTTATTTCTAGCATAAAAGCCAAGCGATCATTTTGAACAGCATTGAATATACTGTTCGCCACCCTCGCTTGACTAAATTGAGCATTCAATTCTGCATGAGTAGTATAATTGTACCACCCATTTAAGAAATAGAAAAAATTCTTGGCAAAAATTAAGTCTTGACATGGGAGGGGAAAACACCGAAGGCAATCAACCTGGCTGGAAGGTCGCGCAAGATAGGTAAGCGCAAAAACGCAGGTGGTACAAAGCTGCGATTTGAGCTGATAACGGGGGCAAATACCCGCTTTTGGATAAAAGTTTGAAACGCCTGAATGATCCGTGTGGGCAACTCGCGTTGACGCTGTACTTTTGCTAGGTCGCTGGGTTCTACGTGTCGGTTCTTGAGGGGTTCGCTGAGTACATTCGCTGCGACGACAGCATCTTGAATCGCGTAATTAATGCCAACTCCACCAACGGGGGACATTATATGAGCTGCATCACCGATGAGTAAGAGTCCCGGAAGATACCAACGTTTGACACGGCTGGACTCGACTGAGAGAAAAGCTATTTGTGACCAATCATGTAAATTGTGGATGCGTTGCTGGAATTCTGGCACTACTTCGACAACAGATTTTTTTAATTCCTCCAAACCCTCAGCCCGCAGTTGTTGATAGCCTCCCTTGGGGATGACATAAGCAAGTTGCCACTCATCACCACGGTCAAGTATGGCGATGATTTTACCTTGACCAAAGCGCCCCATTCCTCCCTCTGGGTCTTCTGGCTGACGGGGTAGGCGAAACCAAAGGATATCCATTGGTGGTGAGGTTTCAATTGACTCAAACTCACCCAGATGGCGTAAACGTGAGTGGCGACCATCTGCACCCACTGTCAGTATTGCCCGAACTTCATGCCAACCACCACCTCTCCGATAGCGGACACCTTGAATCGTGCCATTTTCGGTAATTAATTCTTGTACATTCGCACCCATCACCAAATGAAAACTAGGATATTTTTGTGCTTCTTGGGTAATGAACTCCAGAAATTTCACCTGGGGAAGCATTGTAATGTAGGGGTAGTGGGTTTTCAGATGACTAAAATCTGCCAAAGTGACAGTATCTTGAGGAGTTTTAACCCTAATTTGACGCATTTTGGCATGGGGGAGTTCTAGCAAGCGATCGCTAAGTCCCAATTCTTCCATAATTTCCATCACCGATGGATGAATCGTATCGCCGCGAAAATCGCGATCGAAGTCTTTGTGTGCTTCCAGCAGCATCACAGAAATACCTTGACGCGCTAACAACAGCGCCAATACTGCTCCTGCTGGGCCTCCACCCACAATGCAACAATCTGTGGTTTGTACGTCTACAATGTCATGGATAAGGTTAATACTTGGATCTTGGGAAATATTTTTAGGTATATCGGTATTCATCACAACACCTCCTGACAGCCCTAAAATTTAGGGTAATTTGCTTTTAATGGTGCAAGCTGTTTTTTTAACTTTTCGTATTTACATAGAACGTGTATTATGATGGGCGCTAAACTGTCATTGGTCATTAGTCATTTGTCCTTTGTCCAATGCCCCTTAAGAGTGCTGAGTAATGAGTGCTGAGTGCTGAGTGGGGAATCTCATTTCTTTACTCAGGACTGGGAACTCGGAACTCGGAACTGTTTTGCCCAATGCCCAATCCCCAAATTAGTTGTGTCTCAAGTTGTTTTAGAAAACGTTTATAAAAGTTTTTCCCCACGTAAAGGGGAAAGTGTTAGCTCACAAACCCAATCTCCCCTCACATCTGGGGAGAATGATGCAGCGCAAGAGCGTGCGGGAAGTGTCAATGTCTTGCGGCGAATTAACCTGACGATCGCAGATGGTGAGTTTATGGTGCTGGTGGGCCCTTCTGGTTGTGGGAAAAGCACTCTGCTGCGGTTAATCGCCGGGTTAGAAGTGATGACTGGCGGTAATATTTGGATAGGCGATCGCTTGATCAATGATCTACCACCCAAGGAACGCGACATCGCAATGGTGTTTCAAAATTACGCCCTCTATCCCCACATGACGGTGTATGACAACATCGCCTTTGGGTTACGCCGTAGGGGAAGCAGGGGAGCAGAGGAGCAGAAGAGCAGAGGAGAAAATACTCCTTATCTACGGACGTGGGCGGAAAATCTTTTTGTGGGGGCAACTAGAAAGTTACCTAAAGGATTGCGCTACACTTCTGACAAAGAACGAGCGGTGAATGAGCAGGTGCGTAGTGTTGCTCAACTGTTGCAAATTGAAACATTACTGAATCGCTTACCCAAACAGCTATCTGGGGGACAAAGACAACGGGTTGCATTGGGACGAGCGATCGCACGTGACCCCCAAGTATTCTTAATGGATGAACCGCTTTCTAACTTAGATGCCAAACTCCGGGCTGAAACTCGCGCCCAAATTGTCAAATTGCAGCGCCAACTGGGGACAACGACGATTTACGTCACCCACGATCAAACAGAAGCGATGACAATGGGCGATCGCATTGCGATTATGTCTGAAGGTAAAATTCAGCAAGTTGCTTCTCCCCTAGAACTTTACAACCGCCCTGCCAATCTTTTTGTAGCAGAGTTCATTGGTTCACCACCGATGAATTTTATTCCTGTGGAATTTCATGCCCCGCAGTTGATTACTCATTCCCAGTTACGTTTCACTCTCCCAGAAGTGTGGGGAAATGCCTTACAAAAATATGATCGGAAAACTCTAATTTTAGGCATTCGCCCAGAACATTTAAACTTGAGTATGCCTGCTACCAAAAATTTACCAGTGCAGGTAGATTTGGTAGAGAATCTCGGCAACGATTCTTTTCTGACTGTTAAGATTGCCGAACCTGGTACTCAACCTGCTGCTACAGCCAAATCCCTACAAGTGCGAATACCACCAGACAGATTTGTACAACCTGGTGAGCAACTTTGGTTATCGCTAACTCCAGAGAAAATTCACTTTTTTGACCCGGAAACTGAGTTAGCAATATTTCCCTAGAATTAATCAACAGGGAAACACAAATTTACCGAATTTTAGATTTTAAATTTTGGATGGTTAAGGCAAGAGACGCGATGAATCGCCGTCTCTACAATAATCAGTCCTTTGTAGAGACGGCGATT
>NZ_JBDNJQ010000175.1:0-16746 GCF_051172895.1 Nostoc sp. CALU 1950
GACGCGATAAATCGCCGTCTCTACAAGTGTTTTGGTCTTATCTGAACTGTATTGGAGTCTGCTTGACTCCTGATAAATAAAATGACCAATCCAAAATTCTATAAGAATGTCATCATAGTTAAGGTAAAAACATTCTGGAGACAAGACAACGGTTTACGCACGCCCTTTAGCACGGTTAATTGAGCAATTGCAACGCCTACCGGGAGTTGGCCCTAAATCTGCCCAACGACTGGCTTTGCATATTTTGAAGCGACCAGAAGCAGAAGTAGAAGCTTTGGCACAAGCTTTAATTGAGGCAAAAAAACAGATTGGTTTGTGTTCTGTTTGCTTTCACTTATCCGCTGAACCTGTTTGTGAAATTTGCCGCAATGCCAACCGTGACAACAATACTATCTGTGTTGTAGCAGATCCTCGCGATGTGATTGCGCTGGAAAAAACCCGCGAATACAAAGGTAAGTATCACGTTTTAGGTGGGGTAATTTCGCCGATTGATGGAATTGGGCCAGAACAGTTGACTATCCTGGCTTTGCAGCGTCGGGTAAATCAGCAAAAACCTCAAGAAGTAATTCTCGCAATTAGTCCGAGTGTGGAAGGGGAGACAACAACACTATATATTGGTCAGTTATTGAAACCATTTACCAAGGTGACGCGAATTGCTTTTGGTTTACCTGTGGGTGGCGATTTAGAGTACGCAGATGAGGTGACTTTGGCGAGGGCGTTGGAAGGACGCCGGGAATTGGATTAGGTTTAAATTAAACTTTGGATTACAGAGAATTTTGAACTACACTATTCTTCACTCTCCACTCTTTCCTTAAGCAAATCTGCAATTGCGGTAAGTAATTCAGTTGGTTGGACTGGTTTGGCAATATGCTTCTGAAAACCAGCTGCTAAGACTCGATCGCGATCGCTTTCTCCAGCATAGGCGGTAAGGGCGATCGCTGGAATTTCCCCACCCTTCTCCTTGGGCATGGCTCTGAGCAGCCTAATCAGGCTGTAGCCATCCATTTCTGGCATTCCCAAATCACTGATTAATAAATTAGGTGCAGTCTGTGCTATAAAAGCCAGCGCCTCAGTTACCGATGCTGCGACAGTTATCAACGCCCCATTCTGTTGTAGCAAGAAGTGCAGAAACTCCCGTGTGTCAACATCATCATCAACAATCAATATTCGTAATCCACGGAGAAGTGACGAGTTAAATTTATCACCTGCTGCCCCTACTTTCCCTACTCCCCCTACTCCTTCACTCTCTTGCATCACGGGCAGTCTAATAGTAAAAACCGCTCCCTGTCCAATTCCTGGACTAGCTGCTGTTGCAGTACCACCATGCAACTCTACTAAGTGACGAACTATTGCCAATCCCAGTCCCAGTCCGCCAAATTTCCTGGTTGTGCTGCTATCGGCTTGACGAAAGTATTCAAACACGTGGGGTAGAAATTCGGGGGAAATACCTTGGCCTGTGTCTTTAACTTGAATTAAAGCTGAGTGGGGAGTCAATTCACGACTTAATGATAAGTTGACTTCCACTGAACCATGCGGGGGAGTGAACTTGACTGCATTTGAGAGTAAATTTCCCACAACTTGCTGTAAGCGATAATAATCGCCCAGCACTTTACCAACATTGGGGTCAAGCTGGATTTTGATCTGGATGGATTTGGTTTGGGCGATTAACCGGACTGTTTCTAATGCAGCATCAATTACAGATGCCAGGTTAACAGTGGCAAAAGTCAGGTTCAACTTACCGCGAATAATTCGGGATACATCCAGCAACTCATCAATTAATCGAATCTGCAATTGAGCATTTCTTTCGATGGTTTCTAAAGCACGATTTGTAGTAGCTTCGTCAAATTTGCGGCTTTTGAGTAGAGATGACCACCCTAGAATGGGGTTGAGTGGCGATCGCAATTCGTGAGAGAGAATAGCGAGAAACTCATCTTTATTCCGGTTTGCCTGTTTGAGTTCCTCTGCTTGTTGTCTAAGTGCCTTTTCTAATTGCTTCCTGGGGGTTAGGTCAAGAATAAAACAGATCCAAGATGCCGGCTCTCGCTCCACCAAAGCACCACCTATTAATATGGGAATGCGGGAACCATCCTTGCGGATGTATTCTTTTTCAAAGGGAGTACATATCCCAACCGTTAAAAGTTGCTCTATCCCCTGCTGATCTAGAGCATGATATTCCGGTGGGGTCATGTGTTGTCTGCGTACCTTACCCGCCAAAAGCTCCTCTCGCGTGTAACCCACCATTTCTAAAAAAGCCTCATTCGCCTCAGTAATGTAGTTAGGAGTGGCGAACATAATGCCAATAATGTTGGAATCAACTAACCGCCTTAATTGAGTTTCGCGCTGGCGCAAATCATTTTCTACCTGTTTGCGCTGGGTAATATCCTGAGCAATACCCGTCAAACGTACTGCCTTACCCTCGGCATCATAAAAGACGCGACCTTTAGCAGCAATCCAATGAATGCTACCATCAGACCAAAGGCTGCGGTATTCAATGTCACAGTCAATCTTTTCTTGAACAGAACGGACGATCGCTTCATCGACGCGTTGACGGTCTTCTAAATGTACACAGTTGAGGAAAAACTCATAGCCTATTTCGGCTTCTGGAGCAAGTCCAAACAACTGCTTGCATTTCTCTGTCCAAATTAACTCTTTGGTATTGATATTCCAACACCACATACCCAGTTCAGCAGCGGTAGTGGCCAGCCGAATCCGTTCTTCACTCTCGTGCAGGTTTGTTTCAATTTGTTGGCGTTCCTGGAGCGCAGCTTGGCGTTCGGTAATATTAGTAGTAGCACCAACTACCCTAACTACCTGACCATTTGCATCCCGGACTGCAAACCCCTGGTCTACCACCCACAAATAATGGCCATCCTTGTGACGCACCCGATACTCGATGCTATAACGGTTGCCATTGGCCATACTAGCCATGAACTGGTCATTAACTCTTTGTTGGTCATCGGGATGGATGAGTTTTTGCCACCACTCAAAACTAGGTTCAGCCTCTTGTTGTGTGTAGCCAAAAACCTGGGTTAAACCCTGAGTTCTTTCCACAGTATTTCTGTGAATTTCCCAGTCATAGATTAGGCAATTAACTGCCGCTGCTGCTAGCTCAAATCTTTCATTACTTTTCCGCAGGGAAATTTCTGTGCATCGTCGCTCTGTAATATCAAAAGCGATTCCCAAAAGATATTGGGGCAATCCATCAGCAGTTCTGCTATATACAGTGTCATAGCTACAAAACCATCGCCAATCTCCATTAGCGTGTCGAATCTGGTATTCAAAGCTGAGGACTTCGCCCTGACGAGTAGAATTAAATTTTTCAAAATAGCTAGGGAGTCGGGCTAAATCTTCAGGGTGTAGAAGTTGGGTAAATAACTCCTTTCCCATTGCCTGGATTTCTGCTGGCGTGTAGCCCCAACCTTGAGCAATTTCGTAATTAACGTAAGAATTTCGCTGTTCAATTAGGTCATAAATGTAGAGTATCCCCGGAAGAGTGCCAGCAATTTGTTGGAACAGACGGTGACTATCCCACACTGCCTGAAATTCATCTGCATCAACTTGTTGAGTATCTTGTCCACAGTTACAGTTCTCTTCAAGCTGGGCGTGCTTAGATTCGGTAATATCCAAAAAAGTTGTGACGATCGCGTAGGGATTGCTTCCTTCAACTTGAAACAGAGGTTGGGAGGACAACAAGAGCCAGACTAGCTCACTATTTGGCTTATAAAAGCCACACACCACGTTCCAACAAGGTTTAGCAGTTTTCAGGGCAATGATCGCTGGGTGAGTCTCAATAAGGAAAGGAGAGCCATCTTCATGAATAAATTGCCACTTGGGATCGAGAAAGTTTTGCCCCACAAGCTGCTCTGCTGTCAGTCCCAGAATGCGATCGCCAGCAGCATTGCAAGCCTGGATAGTGCCATCAGCCAACTGAAGCACCATTCCCTCTTCTCCACTGGCTACTAGCGAATCACTTGCTTTTTTACTAACTTGCCGATGCAGCAGCTTATCATTAGCCAGCTGGTTTTGGGGCTTTTCCGCGTCTGGCATTCTATAAAGTTAAATAAATTTAAACTTAATCTAAGATTCAGCGGCTCATGCTTACATAAATTTTAGGGCAATTTCTTCCACATTGAGACTGAATATGCCTTCTGCCTCCTGCCTTGAAAGTGCTGAGTGCTAAGTGCTGAGTGCTGAGTGAGGAGTTAGGAATTTTCCCCCTGCCTTCTGCCTCCTGCCTCCTGCCTCCTGCCCCCTGCCTCCTTCACTAGAAATCCCTTACAAATAATTTTTTACCTTGGAACTGGTACTTGGTTAATTACCGACGCAATTACTGCATCCATTTGTAAACCATCCAGCATTGCTTCTGGTTTCAAAATCAGGCGATGACGTAGCAGCGGCGATGCAACTGCTTTAACATCATCTGGTGTGACAAAATCTCTTCCAGTTAACCAGGCTAATGCTTGAGATGTCTGCAACCAAGCACCGGCGGCGCGAGGCGATGCACCCAAAGTTAAATCAGGATACTGACGCGATGTTCTCACCAACGCCAACAAATAATCAACGATCGCTTCTGATACTTTAACTTCTTTGACTGCTTGTCGTGCTTGCAAAATGTCGGCTACTGTTGCGATTGGTTTCAAACGGCTAATATCCAAACGCCGGGCTGCAAAACCCGCTTGACGATTCAGTAACATTTGTTTTTCAGCAGCTTGATCTGGATAATCTACCACCAGCTTAAATAGAAATCTGTCCAACTGCGCCTCTGGTAAGGGATAAGTCCCCTCAAATTCCAGAGGATTTTGGGTTGCAATCACCCAAAATAAATCGGGTAAGGGCAAACTTTCACCATCCAGCGTTACCTGCATCTCTTCCATCGCTTCCAGTAGCGCTGCTTGGGTTTTGGGAGGAGTACGATTGATTTCGTCAGCTAGCAGCACTTCGGTAAATATTGGCCCTTTTTTCAAAGTGAAATTGCGGCTATTTAAGTCAAAAATATTTGTACCAGTAATATCTGAAGGTAAAACATCTGGTGTTAGTTGAATCCGGCGAAAATCTCCTTGGATTAACTGCGCCAACACTTTTACTAAGAGAGTTTTACCAGTTCCCGGTACTCCTTCTAAAATTACGTGCCCACCCGCTAGCAGTGCTACTAAAAGTTGTTGTATTAAACTAGATTGTCCGACAATAACTTGATTAAGACCTTGACCAAGTCCGATTAAGATAGGATGAGTTTCGCCCATATTTTTTATTGATAAATAACTAATACAGAAATATTATGCATAATTCCCAAAAATTAATTACGTTAGCGTAGCGGTAGCGAGTCCGCGAGCGTCATTACGAATTACGAATTAATCTAATGGTTCGCCATTTCCCCAACCAGCTTAACAGTTCTCGTTCACTGATGGGTTGTTTGCGAGATTGTAGCTTTAAAACTGCATCTAATTCTCCTGCACTTGCGCCTGTTTTTTCTATCCAGAAATTAATTAAAGCTTGGCGTTCTAAAAGTACTTGCCCTAATCCCAAAGCTTTTTGGAGTTGTAGTTGTTCTTGTTTACCCACCATCTCTACAACAAAGTTGGTGGTATCAGCTTTCTGCAACACTCCCGCTAAAGCTTGGATGTATGCTTCGCTGTTATCTGCAACTGGTGTATCTAAAGCTACTGGTTTGCCAAAGCGGCGATTCTGCGCCCAAGTTAGTACTAATAGCAGGATACCTACCTGTATCAATATTGGAAATAAAGGAGTTTTAGCAAAAAAACTAAATAGATTTCCTTCGCTTTCTTTCTTTCTGACATCGGCATCTTTATAGCCGTGGATGTATTCATCGACGAATACTGTGTTGCTTTTTTCAGTTACTAAACTGGCTAGGTACTTGAAATTACTTAAATAATCTTGGTAGGCATTGGCGGCTAAATAAGGAGTGGTAGAAAAAATTACCTTTCCCTGTTTGTAATTTTCTTCCCAGACAACAGCACCAAAGCGATCGCCTAAATTAACTTCTTGAGAGTTAGCTTTTTTATATCGTCTACGTGTATCAATTTTAATATCACCTTGGGAAGATTTCTGCATAGTGCTAAACTCCGCTTCTGTAACCCGCCCCCCAGCCCCCAAAATTACCAAAGTATTCCCTTTTTCTACCCATTCACGCTCTTGATTATCCAGTGTCGTCTCCCTTGGATAGCCGCCTACCTGTAGTAGAGTAACTGGGCTGTTTTCTGGCTCAATGTCACTAAAAGGCTTTTGCCAGCGCTTGATAGATGTTCCCTGCTGTTGCATAAAAGCATACCAAGCACCATAGCCATCAGGAGCGCGGTTATAGGTAGAGCCAGTGTTAAGTTTAGTATTATTGGGAGCCGCAACCAAACTAAGTAAAACGATCGCAGCGAGTGCGATCGCTCCTATCCAAGCAAGGCGATTTGAACGTTTCATTTTCGATCACTATAAATGACTTCGTTTCAGTATCACTAGTGCTAATACTTACTTATTTTTCCGGTAAAGTCAAAAATATAGTTAGTTTTTTTACACCAGTTTTGATTTAATTGGAAGTTGCAAAAAACCCCACCCTATGTAAGGAGTGGGGTTTATACGGTAACTAAGGCTATTTAACCGCACATAGATAATATCAGATATGGCAATTGACAGCTAGGTTAGGACATAAACTGATGGTAAAACCTCGACACTAAGAGACTTTCAAGCCTATTGCCTATTGCCTGTTCCCTACATCAATCAAATTGCATAAGCGATCGCCCCGATACAACAATAAAACCGACAGAATCAAGCCTCAGAAGGGGCTGACGAATTCCCTCTAGAATGGCTGCATTTAAAGCAGTTTCTATCTTCAATTCTTCAGCTAATGCATTATCCCAACTTTGCTGGTTCAAACGTAGACGCAATTGTTCTACTCTATTGGCTAATTTCTTTTCGGCAACTTTAGCACAACTTTGGCACAATTCAATAAAATCGGGACGATTGGAAAGTAATTCCGCAGAAGTATTACGCACTTGATAGCAGAAATTTTGCCACTTACTAGGGTCAACAAAATCGTCAATAATTTCTAAGCGCTCTTTTGCTAGATTGTAATCTCGTCCTTGATTATTGTTTTTATCTTTATATGGACGTTGCAAAATACTTAAAAGGGCTTTATCCTCAACGACACGTATTGGCTCATTGCGACCATCAACATAGATTGTTTCTATAATTGGCGGAAATAAAGCATCAACACGTCGCTGCAAGTTTTTGAATTGAGAATTATCTAGTTTGTTATCTAGTAAAACTTGTTTGGCATTTCTTAAATTTGCTTCAACTACATAATTGCATTGAAAACCGAACCACTCCTTTCCTTCTTTCGCATCCCAAGATGCATCAGTGCGCCACATCGCAAAGGCTTCACCTCGGTCATCCCAGTTTATATAGTTCCAGAGTGCTTCGACAAATCCTTCCCCGACTCGAAAGAGTTTAACACCTGCATTCTGGTTTGCTACTCTGCGATTATAAGTACCAAATTGGTCTAGATAACTATCAGCAAAACGGTTTTTTAACTCATTTATGGGAACCAATGTCCGCGTTGAAGGTTGATAACGTCGCATATCTGATGAATCTGGATTATTGAGTCCTCTGAATCCCAGCGCATCACAAATCCAGCCTTCAATAGCTCGTTTCATTTCTAGATGACAAGCATCGTAATTATCTAGCTCTTGAAAATACTCGGTGGCAATTTCATCGTTAGCGTCAATTTCATCTAGAGCATTTTGTTCGCTAATCTTTGCTATTTCAGCTTCAATTTGCTCTTGAATTGGTGAAATCATTTCTAACAATCCAGTAGCACTTGATTGAAACAAAGTTGTTTCCAATTCTGCAAGTTTCTCATCCACATAAAACTGGAGACTGGCAATTGATTGTTGGAAAATACCAAACCCATCTTTTAATACTTTATACCAAGCATTGTGAGGGCTATCTTCCAAATAGGGGCCAATCAAGGCGCAGGATTGGATGCCAATTTTGCTGCCAATGCGGTCAAGTCTGCCAATTCTCTGTTCTAATTGATTAGGCGACCAAGGAAGGTCAAAATGAATTAACCAATCGGCAAACTGGAGGTTACGCCCTTCTTCTCCAGAGCGATCGCATACTAAAATAAAGCAGTTTGGGTTATCCTTGAACCTATTTAAGCCTTCCTCAACCTTCTCGGGTGATTCTCCAAATTGATGGCTAGCTATTGTCTCTGCACCAAAGGTATCAGATAAATACCGGACAATTTCGCCACAAGTTTGCACAAAACTGGTAAATACAATAAATTTGGGCAGAATATCGCCAGTAATTGGTCTACGAATTCTCTGCTGTATCCTCGTGATGAATTCGTTTTGATTCTTCCGAATGTTTGCGGGAATTTTGAAGTATGTACCTAACTGATTCAGCAGGACTGTTTTCAAATTTTCCCTCCGTTCTCCGTCCTCTTGAGGTTGACGAATAATTTTTAGAAAGGATTGCAGAATCTCTTCTTCCCCGGAGAATTTGGGGGTTGTAGTTAAGATGCGAACATCATCTTCTTTAAACTCCTGGATGAGTTTAGTATGAGGTTTACCAGTTAAACGGGCGGTAATTACCTGTTCTAAAATGCCTAACCAAGTACCAGCAGCTAGGAATAACAGCAGAAAAATTCGCTGATATTGCTTGTCACCAGGAGCAACACTACGCCATTGATTGAGTAGTTCGTGGATATCAAGCGATCGCTCGTCCAAATCATACTCTTCTTTCGGCGTAAAATTCCGGTCAAAGATCACATCTTCCACTGCCGCGCGGCGGTTGCGAAGCATTCGGCGGTGTAGTCGATAGGTATCGCTGACGTGGACACGAATTGCTTGGACGATTTGCTCTTGCTCAGTAGAATTTGTTTGTAAACAATTTTCTAAATCATCCGCCAGCTTCAGTAAATACTCATCCTCAGTAAAGAGGTTTCGTAGTTGCTGCAAGTTGTTTTTGAGAACCAGAGGTTCCGCACCTTCTTTAAAAGAAAGGAGAACTTTACCAACTTGCTGACGGCTTTCTACTTTGGCGCGAAAACCTTCTAAATCACCAATTTTATAGGTTGTTGGGTCAAGCAAGTGCAACATGGCCAGAAAATCCTGCTCATGGTTGAGTACAGGAGTGGCAGATAATAAAAGTAAGCGATCGCTTTTATGAGCAAGTTCTTTGCAAGTCTGAAAACGCTGGCGCACTGTTGCATCCTTTGAGGTTGCCATTGCTGCGATATGATGGGCTTCATCTAAAATTAAGCAGCCTATCTTCGCTTTCAGGTTGATTTTATGGATATCTTCAACCGCCAGCACCGCTACCCGTTTGCCAAAATGGGAAATGTAAAACTTGTTTTCTAACTCAAGCCGCCATTGTTTGAGCAAATATTGCGGAACTAATACCACCGCATTTTTTTTCGGTTCATCCAGGAGGAACTGACGGAGAATCGCACCCGCTTCGATGGTTTTTCCGAGTCCCACCTCGTCTGCTAGCAAGTAGCGCTGAATTGGGTCTTCCAGTACCCGCCGCACAACTTCAACTTGGTGAGGATAAAGATTGATATTTGCCGAAATCAATCCTGTCATCCCGCGACTGACAGCGCGTTGCTTAATCAAGGATTTCACAAACGCCAATCTTTTATCGTGGAAGTAGGGCGTTTCGTGACCCTTCATCGCCAGAGTTTGGATGGGGTCTGTATTTGGGAGATTACAACGAACGTAAATATCTTCTTCAGATGCGATCGCAGTTTTCTTGTCTGGTAAATCAATTTGATACATTTCCGTATCTTCATCCCAGATGAAAACTCTGCCAACTATCCATTTATCCTGGGTTGGGGATTTAATATAGCATCGAGCCTGTGGTTCCAGCCTAACCTGAGAGAGCGAACTTACAGGTAAAGTTTTTTGAAGACGTTGCCCTATCGAGCAGAAATACTCAACGTTTGCATTGGCATCAGATATTTCGGTAACTTTTCCGATACCCAAATAGTTATTCTGGGACTGTACCAATAAACCAAGCTTAATCATAGATCCAGTCCCCTGAACACACTAAAAGAACCTTCCAGACTGGTTTTTTAACCCATATCTGGAAATTTTGTCGATCAACATTATAGATAATAAACTGGTATTACAGTTTTTCGTTTTAGCGATCGCTATGCTTTTACGAAGATACAAAAGCTTACTCAAAATCAGCATATTTGTGCTTTTACCTAAGATTACTGATTTTTGAGTATAAATTCATCTTCCGATTGATAGACTCAGCAGCATTCAAGTCTGGCATATCAGTTTGAGACTAGGCTGAACCTCAAGAATATCCATTTAAACTGGACAAAGTACTTTAGGCTTCATTTAATTTCATCTAGGCTGATATATAGCTCGATAGATTCACGTTTTACCTTGATCACGCCACGATACAATTAAGTTAATGTAGTTTTATTTACGATGAAGAAAGTCAGAGACAACACAATTAAGTTAAATCAATTTTTAAAGTTGATGGGTATAGTACCAACTGGAGGCCAAGCCAAACTGATGATTCAAGGTGGCGATGTCCAAGTAAATGGTATGTTAGAAACCCGCCGAGGACGGCGACTAGTACCAGGTGATAAAGTCACAATACAAGGACAGACTTTAGAGGTGAATTTAAACAACAATGAAGACCCAGATATAGTAATAGATTTAACCGAACAAACCGAGTAAAGAAAGTTTATCCCAAATTTAAAAGTTTCTCTTTTTCCTTGTGAGTAATGCTGCAAATTTCCAACAAAGTTATTATCCCACAGACTGATATTGAAATTACTGCGATTCGCTCCCAAGGGGCAGGAGGCCAAAATGTTAACAAGGTTTCCACCGCGATCCACTTGCGCTTCGACATTGTGGCTTCATCATTACCCGATTATTATAAACAACAGCTTTTAAAGCTGAACGATCGACGCATTACCCAAGAAGGAGTTGTCGTAATCAAAGCCCAGGAACACCGAAGCCAAGAGAATAATCGGGAGTCAGCCTTGAAACGACTTCAAGAACTCATTCAAAGCGCAGTTGTAGTGACAATAAAACGCAAGCCCACCAAACCAACTCGCAGTTCTCAAAGAAAGCGCCTTGACTACAAAACTAAGCGCGGACAGGTTAAATCTAACAGAGGGCAGGTGACAGATTGTTGATTCATCGATTATTAGTAGAAAATATACGTATCATTCAATCTTAAAAAAGATGAATAAGACATTACTAAAGATTTTGATGTTTGGGCTTTTAATCTTGTTTATCCTCTCTCCCTTTGCGGCCCTTGCTAGTTTAATGCTTGTACTGTTAGTTGCGGCGTTTTTCTTTTTACTAGGAGACGTACTTCAAGCAATTATTGGTGGTGATACTGGCCCTAAAGAGTCACAAGAGCAAAATTCCCAATGAAAATAGGGATTTCCAAGATAAAGCTGGTTTCAAGCTGCGATCGCTTTAGCGTAGACAGTTTCCAATATGTCACATCATGAGTTCACATATATAATTGTTTTCTCAACCAAAAATTAAATAATTGTAATACCGATTACCTGTGAGGTTGCATAGAACAAGTTGCTTGAGAAATTTATCTCAGCAAGTCTGATTTTGTGTGGCTTCACAAATAATTTGTATAACCATTAATACAAATTAAATCTCTAAATATGTATCTATACTAATGAAAAATATCCATTTTTTGGGGCATGATATTATTTGAATAATCCTCTATTTATTAAAATAAATACCTAAATTCTAGTTGAGTGTCAGTAACAATTATATTTACTTGGTATTGATCCACTGAGTACTAATATAGCTAAACTAGATAAAAGAAAAATTAAAAAGTTAGCATTCACAATATAATAAGTGTTAACAAAATAATTTTTTATAAACTTCATAACAGCCTAAACACTTTTTTATAGTTACCTTAAAGCAGAATATATAGATGCGGATAATTGGACATATCAACTACAAAAGGTACTAACCATGAGTTCCCGCGCACTGCTGTTAGTAAATCGTCATGCCCGCCAAGGGCAAAAGGGTCTGTCAGAAGCGATTGAATATCTGAAGACACTCGACTTTGATTTAATTGAGGAGTCTACAGAAAATCCCAAACATCTTGCTGAAGTTATAATTCGCTATCAGCATGAAGTTGACTTCGTAATTATTGGTGGAGGAGATGGCACTCTAAATGCCGCAGTAGATGCTTTAATTGATACTCAGTTACCTTTGGGAATCTTGCCTCTGGGAACTGCCAACGATCTAGCAAGGACTTTGGGAATCCCCAATTCCCTTAGCGAAGCTTGCAAAATTATTGCAGATGGAAATTTACAGCGCATCGACTTGGGTTGTGTAAACGGCAAGCACTTTTTTAACGTTGCCAGTATGGGATTGAGTGTAAAAATTACCCAACGACTTACCAAAGAAGTCAAACGCCGTTGGGGAATACTTGCTTATGCCGCTACTGCATTGCAAGTGCTTTGGGAAGCTAGACCTTTTTCTGCCGAGATTGTGATCAAGGGTGAATCAGTTCGTGTCAAAACAGTGCAAATTGCTGTGGGTAACGGCCGCTATTACGGCGGCGGTATGGCAGTGGCTGACGATGCCACAATAGATGACCAAAGGTTAGACCTTTATAGCTTAGAAATTCAACACTGGTGGCAAATTATATTATTACTACCCGCAATGAGACAAGGGCGACATATACATTGGCAGAATGTGCGTTCTCTTCAAGGTCAAGAAATAGAGGTGTATACTCGCAAACCGCGCCCTATTAATACAGATGGTGAAATCACTACTTACACTCCTGCTCATTTTCGGGTTATACCTAGAGCTATAGCTGTTTTAGTACCCTCAAAAATCAGGAGTTAGGAATCATTCAATTTTAGATTTTAGATTTTCCTTCAATCCAAAATCTAAAATATCTCCCTCTGCTACCAATGTGGGAACTCGCATCAACTCACGCCAAATGCATCTGAGATTTTCTGAAGATATAAAGTCCCTGTTGCAACGCCTAGCAGAACAACCACTGACTCTAGGTGATATTCTGGCAGAAACCTCAGAAAGAGGCTTCAGCCTGGTAATTACATTATTAGTTTTGCCTTTTTTATTTCCTATGCCACCAGGATTAACTGGCCCTTTTGGTGGTGCTTGTTTACTATTGTCAGTGCAAATGCTTTTAGGGAGGCGATCGCCTTGGCTACCCAAAAAAATCGCTAACTACCAATTTCCTCGTCCCTTTGCCCAGTTGCTTTTGCAAAATTTGGGGCGTCTTACCAAAGTTTTCCAGAAAATCGCCCGTCCCCGATTGCCAAAAATAGCCCATAATCCTTTAATTTGGCGAATTAATGGGTTTTGTCTTTCTTTATTAACAATATTACTAATATTACCAATTCCGTTTACAAATCCCATTCCCACTATAGGGATTTTACTTTTGACTGTTGCCACTATCGAATCGGACGGTTTATTAATTTGCATCAGCTACGGCATTACTGCCCTGATTACCTTGTTATTTGGGTTTCTTGGTTATGCAGTATGGTTAGCTCCCAGTTTGCTGCCATCAATATTTAAATAATAAAAGCCCCCAACTAAAAGTTGAGGGCTGTAATTTATTAGGGTGCATCTACCATTTATTAATCCGCTTTAGTTATTGACATATCCGGGCAAATTAAATTTTTGACAAAATTTAGTTGTCTCGAATAAAAAAATATCAGCAATAAAAAAGCCTTCAACTAAAAGCTGAGGGCTGTAATTTATTAAGGTGCATCTACCATTTATTAATCCACTTTATTTATTGCCATATCCGGGTAAATTAGACTTTTATCTAAATTTATTTTCTTCATATCTTAAAAATATCAGCAATAAAAAAGCCTTCAACTAAAAGCTGAGGGCTATGATTTAATTAAGGTGCATCTACCATTTATTAATCCGCTTTAGCTATTGCCATATCCGGGTAAATTAGATTTTTGAAAAAAATTAGTTTTCCTGAATAAAAAATATTAGCAATAAAAAAAAGCCCCCAACTAAAAGCTGAAGGCTGTGATTTAATTAAGGTGCATCTACTATTTATATATCCGCCTTAGTTCTTGCTGCATCAGGAAGAATTGAAAAAAAATGGATGGCTGTAGAATTGATTTCGTTAGCTACAACGCTAGTACTAGCCTCAATGAGGATCACCTACGGTTTTTGACTAGGTAATCATTGACCTACTTCACAGTAATTTTACAAATGTCCTGATTTTCCTCTGGATACACAAAGTTTCTGTTAATATCTCTGATCGGATATCCGCAATAGTACTAATTTAGTTTATTAGTTGGGTATATGACTATAAAAGTTAGACACACCCAACTTGATGAAGCGATCGCAATTTCTATTAGCCCTTGCTAGTCTTAGTATTGTCGGGGGAAGCTTTTTTCTGAGAACAGCTTTTAGCAGTACTAGCCAGCCTAAAATAATAACTGATACATCACGCTACAAAGAAATTCGTAATCAACTATGGTCTGATAATGACCAAGTAAAACATTTTCCTCATGAGATTCCCACTGATGCCAAAGGTGTTCGCATTGCTTACTCTCCCAAATTTTTGCAAGGAAGTGGTTTTTTTCAAATTAGGCTGAAAGAGCCGCCAAAAAAGATCGAAAAATTACTTTCACAATACAGAAGTAGTGCAAAGCACAAATATAGGGGTGGAAACACAAACGACCACATAAACCAGCCTAACGGTGTGCCGACAACTTTCTTCTACACCAGTGACTCTCCAGCGGAATCTTTTCCAGCTAATTATGAAATACTGGTATTAAATACACAGGACAAAGGTAGACCTGGCTTCAAGTGGAATCATGGAGATAGCTACGGCGTTGCTATTAATAGTACTGCTTCAGAAATTATTTATTGGTCTGAAAAATGGTAATTCGCAATTTTAAAATAAATTTTAATCATCATAATAAAAATCATTCATTATTTAGGACATCATACTTCAGAAATAATACCTAAATGAGTGGTTTCATACAAGAAGAGAATAACTAAAACTGGGTTTTAAAGTTTTAACTCCCCTTGAGGAGAGGTTGGCGAGGGGTAAAAAGCCATTCCACAAAACGAGAAATTAAGACTTGTGTATTTTTCTTTTTTGGTATGAAACCACCCTGCTACTGAATTTTTAATTCAGTGGTCTTTAATCAGTCGAGAGTTCAGAAGCTAATACCAATTCGATGTGAGGTTGCGCTTTATTCGCGTAGCGGCAATTCCCTGCGGGTTGTTCTCGTAAGAGTCGCCGCTTCTCTACGAACGCGAATAGCGTGTCGTAGACAGACGCTTTGCGTAGCTTGCTTCGACCTAGGAGTATGCGTCTACATAAATTGTCGCTACAGTCTGTAGTTTTGTATCAGTTTTATAGGCGCATCGTTCAAACAGAAATAGTATAAAACTGATTGATAATTATGAATTACCTTGAATGTTACTGTATAAAAAATAACAAGAGTTAAGTGCTTTTCTTATACAAGAACACATCTAACTGCTACAGTTCATAGTGTTGTGTTCAATTCCCAATAAGTTAAGCAATAGAGGTATGCAAAATGAAAAATCTAGTAAAGAGCCTTCTTGATGAACGAATCAAATCGGTGATTAGATCATCTGAACTATATCAAGCTTTATATAATAAAATGCATTCAAGTAAGCTAGCTGTTGCGGGCAAAAGGCTTGATATTTGTGCCAATGAAGTTGCTATCTATCTACTTCAGTCTGGTAAAGATAAATATGTATTACGTGATAAAATTTGCCTTGAAATTGGAAGTGGATGGTTGTTGACTCATTCGTTAGTCTTTTACCTTCTTGGAGCCAAAAAGGTTTATGCGACGGATGTTTACCCGTTATTACAACCAGAAAATATTTTTAAAGCCGTGTGTAAGTCTGTAGATTGGAGTATCTTAGATAGTCTATCTACATTTGAAGATCGTGAGATTATCAACTTACGTTTAAAGAAACTACTTTAATTCAAAAATTTATCCGTATAAGTCTTACAAGACTTGGGTATAGAATACGTTGCTCCAATTGATTTATCTCAAAAACTACCTAGTAAAGAAAAAATAGATTTCATCTTCTCCAAATCTGTGTTAGAGCATGTACCAGTTGATGATGTTGTGCCACTTTTAAAAAATCTTGTAGATAGCCTCTCTGAAGATGGCTTTATGTTTCATCTCATTCATTTACTTGATCATAAAAATTTAAAAGAAAGACCATTTGATTTATTTGTTTATCAACAAGAAGCTTACTCAAGAGAGTTACAATCAAGGTGGGGAAATCGAATTAGACGAAGCGAATGGAAGCAGATATTTTCTAATATTAAGCACTTGGACTCTAAATTTATATTTGAGTGGTCGTGCAAGGACAGAGAATTACCAGACAAAATCGACTCGTCTATTCAATATACAGATGAAGAAGACTTAAGAATCTCCCATATCGGTGTAGTTGGAAAATTCACATCGCTTCGGAAAGTCAATTCTTATACCAATTCTTGATGAACACTCATAGAAATAACCCAATCTCCCCAAGGCATCGGAGAGGTTGGGAGGCAATATTATTTCGGATGAAACCAACAATCTCTCTTTTGGTCTGGGGAAAAGTTAAAGGGCAAGGGGTAAAGGTAAATTCAAACCATTTCCCCCCTAAGAGAAAAGTATTGGGTTGGGAGGGGTAAAAATAATGTGCAGCTTCTTAGAGAATTGGTCTTATACCAATTCTCTAAGAAGCTGCACAGAAT